>JACCVL010000278.1 GCA_013698185.1 Nocardioidaceae bacterium | reverse complement strand
GCCGATCTGCCGAGACCGCCCTGCCGGTCTCCTTGTGCGCCTTCAGCGCGTAGGAGATGTGTTGCAGCCGGACCACCGGGTTTGCCTCCCCGACCGGGAGGCTGAGCAGGTGTCCGGCAACGCGGCTGCCGAGCGAGTTCGGCTCGGCGGCGTCGTCGTGGACACTCATGGGGGCCATCGCCTTGATCCGGGCTCCCGGCCCCGCCGGCTCCGACCGGGACAGCAACCAGCTGCGCAGCGCGCCGGTGACGACGCAGAGCACGACGTCGTTGATGGTGCCGCCGTGCGCGTCGCGGACGGCGCGGTGGTCGTCGAGGGTGGCCTCGACGGTGACGAAGCTGCGTTGCAGGCTGAGGTCCGCCGACAGCGGGCTGGCCGGCAAGCCGCGCGGCGCGCCCGGGAGGTGCCGCCCGGTGGCGCCGGCGAAGGCCCGCGCGGTGGTGGCCACCTGGCTGAACAGCTGCTCGGGATGCCGCGCGGTCTGCCTGATGGAGTCGGCGACCAGCCGCAGCTGCGACGAGGGCGGCTGCGGGTGCCAGTCAACCGCCGGCACGTCACGTGGCTCGGGCGAGGTGTCCATGATGATCTGACCGAGCGCGACGGTCTCGATACCGTCGATCAACGTCTGGTGGCCCTTGAGCAGGATTGCCACCCGGCCTTGTCGCAGCCCCTCGATGAGGTAGAGCTCCCACAACGGGCGCTGCCGGTCCAGCGGTCTGGCGATCAACCGGGACGTCAGGTCCTGCAGCTGCGCCATCGAGCCGGGCCGCGGCAGCGCCGAGCGGCGTACGTGGTAGCTCAGGTCGAAGGTGTCGTCGTCGATCCAGGCGGGCCCGGCGAGGCCGCCGAGCACCGGGTGCACCCGCTGACGGTAGCGCGGCACGAGCGCGATGCGGTCGTCGATGATGCGTAGCAACGCCTCGTGGTCCAAGCCACCATCACCCGGCTCGAGCACCATCAGCACCGCCACGTGCCGCGGTGCGCGACTGCTCTCCGCCGCGAGAAACGCCGCATCGGCGGCCCGTAGGCGATCTGACATCGTGCTCCTGTTCGGACTGTCGGCGGCCCCGGACCGGCCCGGCAGGTCGGCCCCGGCCAGCTCGATCGTGCCACGCGTGCGACCGGCCACCGCCATCGGTCAGCGTCCGAGTGCGGCTCGGCGCCGGCCGGTCCGGGTGCGCGCCCGTCGACCGGGACGGCGGGCGGTGGCCATCTGGAGGTCGGCGGTCACCGCTGTCGCGAGGGTGTCCAGGGCGACGGCCAACGCAGAGGCCGGTGCGCCTTCCCCCACGGCCTGCCCGTTGGTCCAGGCGTGGTCGACAGCGGTCTGGTCGTACGGGAGGAAGGCCAACGGCACCTCACCGATGGCGCGCAGCAGGGTGGCCGCCACCTCCTCGCGGGACCAGCCGAGCCCGGTCCGCACCTTGTTGACCACGAGCCGGACAGCTGCGGTCGGGACCAGCTCACGCAGGTCGCTGCGGGCACGGGCCAGCCGCGTCAGCCCGAGCGGGTCCGCGCTGCCGACGCTCAGGACCATGTCGGCCTGCTCCAGCACGGTGGCGGTGGCCGCGTTGCGCCGGGGGGCTGCGCTGTCGAAGGCCACCTCCTCGTCCTGCTCGATGCAGAATGCGCAGTCGACGACCACGAGCTGGGCGCTGCGCCGGGCCACCGCCAGCACCTCGCGCACCGCGGCCGGGCGCAGGGCGGTCCAGCGGTCGGCGCGGGGCAGCCCCGTGAGAACCCTCAGCCCAGGAGCCACCGTCCGGGCGGCCGCCGCCAGCTCGGTGATGTCGAGGCTGCCTGCCGACGCGGCCCGCACGGCGGCCAGCACCCCGGACACCTCGTCGAGCACGGCCAGCATCTGGCCGGTGGCACCGCCGTAAACGTCGGCGTCGACGAGCAGGACGTTCACCTGCTGTCGTGCCGCCGCGGCCGCAAGACCCAGGGCCACGGTGGAGCGCCCCGGTGCACCGGTGGGGCCCCACACCGCGACCACGCACCCGTCGACCACCGGCAGGTCGCGAACGTGCTCAGCGGGGACGCCCGGGGTTGACCCGCTGGGCACCGCCACGTCGGTGGCGGCCTCGAGCAGCGCCTGGATGAGGAGGCCGGGGTCGAACGCCACGTCTGCTGACAGCACCCGGCCGGCGCCCAGCCGCCGGCTGCGCTCGGCGTCGACACCGTCCTCGGCCACCACCACCGTGGCCACGCCGCACTCGGCCAGGCGGGCCACCACGTCGGCATCCCACCCGTCGACCTGGGACGAGACCAGCACCAGCGAGCCCCGCCCCGCTGCGGCCGCTGCCACCAGGTCGGGCAGGTCCACGCACCGACGGGCCAGCCGGACGGGTGCTGCCGGGCCAGCCAGACGTGGGAGCAAACCGGACTCCCACCGGGCCCCGGCCGCCGCCACGAGGACCTGCGCGGCGCCGGCCTCCACCTCAGCCACCGACCCGTACGACCAGCACGCTGCCGCGGGCGAGGGCACCGAGGACCTCGTCCAGATCGTCGGCACCGGCCTCGACGCGCACGACCAGCTGGCGGTTGGCGGCCCCCAGAGCATCCGCAGACGTCGTCGTGGCCACCGGTACCTCACTGAGCACCCGCTCGGCTCGGCCGGTTCGCCGCGAGGTGGGGCTCGGCTCCGGCACGACCCAGACGTCGACCAGGTCGCCCACCGCAAGGTCCACGGGGGCGCCGCCCGCCTCGACAGCCAGGGGCACGTCGGCGCGTGGCGTGGCGCCAGGGCGCTCGAGGGCAGCCGCCGGCACCAGCTCACCCGGCTGCAGGTCCCGGTCGAAGACCCCCTCCGGTTCGGTCCCCGTTCCCAGGTAGGCCGTCGCCGATGCCCCGTCGTCGAGGCGTACCCGGCCGGGCACCAGCTGCACCTCGGCAACGCTGTCTCCGGCGCGGACCGGCGACGACGCCACCCACACCGCGACGGTGTCGTCGGCAGCCGACAGCACCCGGGCGCCGGCCACCGTCGAAACGGCGACCAGGACGAGCCCGATCGCCAGCCTGGGATCGCGCCACCCCGGCCGCCGTAGCCGCGTCGCCGCGGGCGATCGCACCGCCGCGGTGCTCGACTCGACACCGTGGGGCGTGCGGACGTCGGTGCGGGACATAACCGACATTGTGCGGGTCAACGCCACCGCGTCCAGGTTGTCCACAGACATTCACGCGGACGTTAGTCACCCCGGCCCCTGCTGGCACACTGGCCCCATGCCACTCGGGCCGGGGGCCTCGCGCTTCCTCCATCTCGCCGATGTCGCCGAGATCTTGAACATCTCCGCGAAGCAGACCTATGCCCTGGTCCGGCGCGGCGACCTCAAAGCCGTCAAGATCGGTCGGCGGGGTGCCTGGCGGGTGGAGTCCAGCGAGCTGGAGGCCTACATCGAGCGGCTGTACTCCGAGACCCAGACGTTCATTGCGGAGCACCCCTTCGGCGAGCTCACCGACGACGTGGGCAGCGAGCCCCCCGAGGATCTTTGATCACAGCTCAGGCTCGCTGGCGGTGTAAGCGATGCAGATTGCGCGGAAGGGCACGAGCAGCCTGGGCAGCCGGGCTCGGGAGGGGTGCTGGTCGTCAGTCGAGCGCTCGAGCTCGACGAAGTCGGCACCCACCTGCCCGACCGTTCCGCTGACCGCCGTGCCGTCGGTGCGGGTCAGCCGCATCTCCGCGCGGTCGCGGCTCAGCGTCCGCCACGCTGCCGCCCAGGTCAACGGCACCGGCTGGGTATCAGCTGGCGCCGACCTCGCCACGCCCTCGAGGCCGATCACCGCATGTGCGGGCACGAGCGCATCGCTACCCGCGTCGTCGAGCAGCACCCAGTCGGGACCCACGTAGCGCACGACGGCCCGGACCGGACCGACCGCCACGACCCCGAGGCTGACCGCCGAGCCCACCGTGCCCCGCAGACGCTCCAGCCAGCGCACGGCCGCCATCTCGGCTCGGATGCGTTCGGAGATCTCCGCGTCACGGTCGAGCGCAGCAAGCTCACGGGCCTCGCCCTCGAGATCGGCGAACAGCCGCTGCCAGCGCATGGCGCCGACCGTATCGCTGTGGAACAAGGGTTGACGAGCGACCGCTAAGGGATCTAGAAAGATGTTCTAGATAGTAAAGGTACGTCCAGGGAATCAAACGAGTGCTGAGGTCATCATGGATGGTTGCGGGGCACAGCCGTCGAGGCTGCGAGCGGGGGTGGTGCTGCTCGGCAGCGCCGCCGTGGCGGGTGCGCTCGCCGTCGCGTGCGTGCACGGGCTGAGCGCGGCCGCGACGGGTGTCCTCGCTGCGCACCCCGTCACCGCCGACGAACACGTCGCCACCACGCTGAGCGCCTTGGTGCTGGGTGCGGCAACGCTGGTGTGGGGGGCCTGGTGCGGCACGCTGTGGCGGGTCTGGCTCTCGGCATGCCAGGCGAGTGAGTCGCCCGCAGCGGCGACGCCATGGGTACGTGCGGCCGGCGTCGTCCTCGGTATGGGCGGTGTCGTGCTGGCCAGCGGTCCGCCGACGGCCGCCGCTGAGCGTCCGCCCCGGGTGTCTGCGCCCGGGATGTCGGCGTCGTGCTCTGCGCCGCTGCCGTTCGACAGCTCCCGGCTGGACGGTCTGCCACTGCCGGGCCTGCCGTCAGCGCCCGGTCGACGAGCCGTCCACGTCGTCGCGCCCGGGGACTCACTGTGGAGCATCGCCGCCGCGCGGCTCCGCCCGGCCGCGGCCCCGGCGGCGATCGAGCGGACCTGGCGGGGCTGGTACGCCCGCAATCGCCCGGTCGTCGGACCCGACCCCGACCTGCTCATCCCCGGCCAACGCCTGGTGCCGCCAGGACCACCCCATCAGCATCTGAGGAGCACCCGATGACTGTGACCGCCACCCCGAGCCACCCCTCACCCGGCCTGCTGCGCCGTCTCCCACCGCTGCCGGGCGAGGTCATCGCCTGGCCGGTGCACGCTGCCAGCACCACGGCGCAGACCAGCCTCGACCTGGATCTCGCGGCGCCGTCAGTCTTCGACGTGGATGCGCTCGCCGGTGCTGGGCCCGTAGCCGGTGCCCGGGACCGTGTCATCGCTGACCTTCGAGCACGGGCTGCGCGGTTCACGCTGGCCGTCATCGAGACGGTGACCGGAGACCGCCCGGTGACGCAGCTCGAACGCTGGATGACCCCGAACGCCTTCGACGACCTCGCCGAGGTCACCAGCACGATGAACCTCAGCAGCGACTCCGCCGTCCGGGCCAGGACCGAGCGCCCCCGGCTGGTCAGCGTGCGCGTCAGCCAGCCCGCCCCGGACGCCGCCGAGGTCTGCGGTCACGTCCAGCAGGGGCGCCGCAGCCGAGCGGTGGCACTGCGGCTCGAGCGACAGCCGGAGCGCTGGCTGTGCACCGCGGTGCAGCTGGGCTGACCCGGCGCGTTCGGTGTCAGACCACCGAGCTCGTACGGGCGGCGGGGTCCCCGTGGCAGCGCTTGAACTTGCGCCCCGACCCACACGGGCACGGTGCGTTCCGCGGCACGTCGACGTACTCGTCGACCTCGATGCCACCACCCTCGATGGCCACACCGTCGACGGCCGGGGCGGAATAGTTCAGCCGCTGTGGGGCCCGCGCCGGGCCCAGCCCCTTGGCGGTGATGTGCGGGTGCTGGTCATGGCCGGCCGCGGGCGGTGCGGAGTCCAGCAACGGCGCGGAGTCGCCCACGTCCGGCCCCGCCTCGGGCCCGGCGTCCGGGTCGTCCGGGCCAGCCTCGGAGGCTGGCTCGAGCTCGCTCGCAGGCTCGTCGGCGACCTGCACCTCGAGGTTGAACAAGAAGCCGACCGACTCCTCCTTGATGCCGTCCATCATCGCGGCGAAGAGGTCGAAACCCTCGCGCTGGTACTCCACCAGCGGGTCACGCTGGGAGTAGGCCCGCAGGCCAATGCCCTCGCGGAGATAGTCCATCTCGTAGAGGTGTTCGCGCCACTTGCGGTCCAGCACGCTCAGCATCACCTGGCGCTCGAGCTCGCGGACGACCTCCTCGCCGAGCTCGGCTTCGCGGGCGTCGTAGCCGGCCTGGGCGTCGCCGCGCATCCGCTCGGTCAGGACCTCACGACTCAGCGCCGCGCGACCACCCAACTCGTCCTCGACCTCGGCCAGCGTGAGCGAGACCGGGTAGAGCGTCTTGAGCGCGACCCAGAGCTTGTCCAGGTCCCACTCCTCGGGGAAGCCGTCCGTCGCGCCGACCACGTAGCCGCCGACGACATCGTCGATCATCGTGCGGACCAGCTCATGCAGGTCCTCGCCCTCGAGCACCCGGCGACGCTCGCCGTAGACGACCTGACGCTGGCGGTTCATCACGTCGTCGTACTTCAAGATGTTCTTGCGGGACTCGAAGTTCTGTGACTCGACCTGCGACTGCGCCGAGGCGATGGCGCCGGTGACCCGCTTGTTCTCGATGGGGACGTCATCGGGCACCTTCAGCGTCTGCAGCACCCAGTCGACCCAGTCGGACTTGAACAACCGCATCAGGTCGTCCTCGAGCGACAGGTAGAACCGGGAGTCACCCGGGTCACCCTGGCGGCCCGACCGGCCACGCAGCTGGTTGTCGATGCGCCGCGACTCGTGCCGTTCGGTGCCGATGACCGCCAAGCCGCCGCTGGCGGCGACCTCGTCGTGCTCGTCCTTGACCTGCGCCTTGATGTCCTCGATCGCCGCCGGCCAGGCAACTTCGTACGCCTCCGGCGTGTCGTGGGGGTCGAGCCCGCGCTCGCGCAGCGACCGGTCGGCCAGGAACTCGACGCTGCCACCGAGCATGATGTCGGTGCCGCGCCCGGCCATGTTGGTCGCGACCGTCACCGCGCCCTTGTGCCCCGCGAGCGCGACGATCGCGGCCTCGCGTTCGTGCTGCTTGGCGTTGAGGACCTCGTGCGGGATGCCCCGTTTGGTCAGCAGGGTGGCCAGCCGCTCGGACTTCTCCACGCTGGTGGTGCCGACGAGAATCGGCTGGCCGACGGCGTGCCGCTCGGCGATGTCGTCGGCGACCGCGTTGAACTTGGCCTCCTCGGTACGAAACACCAGGTCGGGCTCGTCGGAGCGTGCCACCGGCTCGTTGGTCGGGATGGGCACGACGCCGAGGCCATAGATCTTCTGGAACTCGCTGGCCTCGGTCATGGCGGTGCCGGTCATCCCGCCGAGCTTGTCGTACAACCGGAAGTAGTTCTGCAAGGTGACGGTCGCCAGCGTCTGGTACTCCTCGCGGACGCGCACGTTCTCCTTGGCCTCGATCGCCTGGTGCAGGCCCTCGTTGTAACGCCGGCCCTCGAGGATGCGGCCGGTGTGCTCGTCCACGATGAGCACCTCGCCGTCGATGACCACGTACTCCTTGTCGCGGCGGAACAGCTCTTTGGCCTTGATCGAGTTGTTCAGGAAGCTGATCAGCGGGGTGTTGACGGAGTCGTAAAGGTTGTCGATGCCGAGATGGTCCTCCACCTTGTCGATGGCCGGTTCGAGCACCGACACGGTGCGCTTCTTCTCGTCGACCTCGTAGTCGACGTCGATACGCATCCCGGTGGCCATGGTGGCGAACTCGGCGTACCACTTCACCTCGTCCTGGGTGGGCCCGGAGATGATGAGCGGCGTGCGTGCCTCGTCGATGAGGATGGAGTCGACCTCGTCCACGATCGCGTAGCTGTGGCCGCGCTGGACGCACTGCTCGAGCGAGGCCGCCATGTTGTCGCGCAGATAGTCGAACCCGAGCTCGTTGTTCGTGGCGTAGACGACGTCGCAGGCGTAGGCCTCTCGGCGCTGCGCGGAGCTCATGCCCGGCAGGATCGTGCCGACGCTCATCCCGAGGAAGTGGTAGATGCGGCCCATCCACTCCGCGTGGTACCTGGCCAGGTAGTCGTTGACGGTCACCACATGGACGCCGTTGCCGGTGAGCGCGTTGAGATAGCTGGGCAGCGTCGCCACCAGCGTCTTGCCTTCACCGGTTTTCATCTCGGCGATATTGCCCAGGTGCAGGGCGGCACCGCCCATCAGCTGCACGTCGAAGTGCCGCTGACCCAGCACGCGCTGCGCGGCCTCGCGGACGGTGGCGAAGGCCTCAGGCATCAGCCGGTCGAGCGACTCGCCGGCGTCGTAGCGCCCCCGCAGCTCGTCGGTCTGCGCCCGCAGCTCGTCATCGCTCATCGCGACGAAGTCGTCCTCGATCGCGTTGATCTGCTTGGCAATCGATTGCAGCCGGCGAAGGATCTTGCCCTCGCCCATGCGGAGGATCTTGTCGATCAGTACGGGCACGGGGTTCGTCTCCTGTGGTGGACGCGGTGACCCGGCCATGGTAGTCGGCGCCATGCAGGGCGGAACGGACTGCACCGGCGAGGTCGCCGACCGGGGCCACCGCGACGTCGGACAGGCCCAGCCAGCCGGCCATCGAGCGTAGCTCTGTGGCCAGTTCCGCGGCGGTCGATGCCGGCGCGTCGGGCTCGGCGTGGGCCGCGGCCACCCACAAGACCCCGGCCGCTCGGTCGGCCTTCAGGTCGACCCTGGCCACCAGCCGGTCGCCCAGCAGGAACGGCAGCACGTAGTAGCCATGTACCCGCTGCGGCGCCGGGACGTAGATCTCGATGCGGTAGCGGAAGCCGAACAGCGCCTCGGTGCGGGCCCGCTCGAACACCAGCGGGTCGAACGGGCTGAGCAGGGCCCGGGCGTTCACCCGCCGGGGGACGCGTGCCTCGCGGTGCAGGTAGGCCGGGCGCGCCCAGCCCTGCACCGTGACCGGCAGCAGGTCACCGTTGTCGAGCAGCTCACGCACGGCCTGCCGGGTCGCCGCCACCGGCAGCCGGAAGTAGTCGCGCAGGCACGGCTCGGTGGCGACGCCATGCGCCCGGGCCGCGATGCCGACCAGCGTGCGGACGGCGTCGTCCTCGGCGGGGGTCGGGGTGTGCAGCACCGCCGGTGGCAGCACCCGCGCGGGGATGTCGTAGCGCCGCTCGAAGGCGGTGTTGCGACCCGCCGAGGTCACGGCACCGGCATAGAACAGGTACTCGAGCGCCTGCTTGACCACCGACCAGTTCCAGCCCCAGCCGGTCCGGGTACGCGGGACGTCGTGGTCGATCTGCCGGGCGGTCAGCGGTCCGCGGCGGTGCACCTCGTCGAGCACCCACTCGACGAGGTCAGGCTGTTCGCGAGCCACCCGCAGCGGTCCACCCCAGGCCTGGCTGGCCGCCCGGGCCATCCGGAAGCGCAGGTACGGCTGCAGGTCGACGCGCACCAGCGACGCCTCGTGCGCCCAGTACTCGAACGTGCGCCGCGGCGGTCGGGAGAACGACTGGTCGAGCAGATCCCGGTCGTAGGGTCCGAGCCGGGAGAACATCGGCATGTAGTGCGCCCGGACGGCCACGTTGACCGAGTCGATCTGGAACAGCGCCACCCGGTCCAGCACCCGGGCCAGGTGCCGCGCGCCGGGCCCAGCCGGCGTGCTGGGACGGCGGTCGGTGAACCCCTGGGCGGCCAGCGCGACCCGGCGCGCCTGCAGCCGGGTCAGCCGGCTGGTCGGCATCAGGGCACGTCGAGGAGCTTCTCGCGCACCGCGTACATGACCGCCTCCATGCGCGAGTGCAGCTGCAGCTTCTCGAGGATGTTGCGCACGTGGTTCTTCACGGTGTTCTCGGTGATGAACAGGACCCGAGCGATCTCGCGGTTGCTGCTCCCCCTCG
>JACCVL010000175.1 GCA_013698185.1 Nocardioidaceae bacterium | reverse complement strand
GTGGTCATCACTGCCGCGGGCCCCGGCCTGGCGCGCCTCTTCCGGGACGCTGGCGCGGTGGTCGTGGAGGCCGCCGCCGGCCGGCACCCGCGAGCCCAGGACCTGCTGGATGCCGTCGTCGGCTCGTCGTCCGGCGAGGTGGTGGTGCTGCCCAACGACCGTGCGGCCGTCGCGGCCGCCGAGGCCGCGGCCCAGCAGGCGCGTGCACGGGGCGTCCGGGTCGCGGTGATCCCCACCCGGGCGCAGGTCCAGGGCCTGGCCGCGCTGGCTGTGCACGATCCCGGCCGCAGCTTCGACGACGACGTCGTGCACATGAGTGCCGCCGCCGCCCAGACCCGGCACGGTGCGGTCACGATCGCGACCCGGCGGGCGATGACGACGGCGGGGCTGTGCGAGCCCGGCGACGTGCTCGGAGTCGTCGACGGTGACTTCGCGATCGTCGGTGACGATCTCGTGGTGGTTGCGGTCGAGGTCGTCGAGCGGCTCCTGGGTGGCTCCGGCGAGCTGCTGACGATCCTGGTCGGCGCCGAAGCGCCCGACGGCATCGCCGGTCAGGTGCAGCGTCACATCAGCTCCGGCCGCCCCGACGTCGACGTGCAGGTCCACCACGGCGGCCAGTCGGGTTATCCGGTGCTGCTGGCGGTGGAGTGACGTGGCTGGACCAGGCGCCGGCGTGACCCCGGAGACCCGGTTGCCATTCGTCCTCGGCGGTCCGTCCGCCAAGCGTCTCGCCGATGCATTCGACATCCGCACGGTCGGTGACCTGCTCGGGCACTACCCGCGCCGATACGTCGAGCGCGGCACGGCCTCCGACCTCGACGCTCTGGTGGTCGACGAGCAGGTGACGGTGCAGGCACGGGTGCGCTCGGCGCAGAACCGCACCTACGGCTCGCGCGGCTCGTCCCGCCGCGGCCGCCAGCCGGTCCGTACCGAGGTGGTGGTCACCGACGGCAGCGGCGAGCTGCTGCTCACGTTCTTCAAGCAGCCGTGGCAGGTCGACAAGCTCAAGCCAGGGTCGCTGGGGCTGTTCGCCGGCAAGGTGGGCAGCTTTCGCGGCCGTCGGCAGCTGTTGCACCCCGAGTACGTGCTGCTCGACGCGACGGGCGCCGACGGGGGCGAGTACGCCGCGCAGCTCGTCCGGCCGATCATCAGCGTCTATCCCGCCACCGCCCGGCTGGCGTCCTGGCGGATCGCGGCCTGCTGCGCGGCCGCTCTTGACGCGCTCGGAGACGTCGACGACCCAGTGCCCGACCAGCTGTTGGCGCGTCGTGACCTGGTGGGGCTCCGCGCCGCCCTGGAGGGGGTACACCGCCCCGAGGAGAACGTCGACCACCGGCGGGGACGGGACCGGTTGCGCTATGACGAGGCGCTCGTCACCCAGGTCGTGCTGGCCCGCCGGCGGCACCGGCTCGACGGTCTGCGGGCGGTCGCTCGCGAGCCGGTGGCCGGCGGGCTGCTCGACCGCTTCGAGCAGCGCCTGCCGTTCTCGCTCACCGCAGGCCAGCGCCGTGTCGGTGCCGAGATCGCGGGCGACCTGGTGCGCGAGCACCCGATGCACCGGCTGCTGCAGGGCGAGGTGGGCTCAGGCAAGACCGTCGTCGCGCTACGGGCGATGTTGCAGGTGGTGGACGCCGGAGCCCAGGCCGCCCTGCTGGCCCCGACAGAGGTGCTGGCGGCCCAGCACCACCGCACCCTGACCGGGCTGCTCGGTGACCTCGCGCTCGGCGGCATGCTGGGCGGCGCCGACGGGGCAACCGGGGTCCGGCTGCTCACCGGATCGATGAGTACCTCCGCCCGCCGGCAGGCGCTGCTCGACCTGGCCTCGGGTGTGGCGGGCATCGCCGTCGGCACTCACGCGCTGCTTGAGGAGCGGGTCGGCTTCGCCGAGCTCGGTCTGGTCGTGGTCGACGAGCAGCACCGCTTCGGTGTCGAACAGCGCGCGGCGCTGGCCGAGCGCGGCAGCGATGCCCGTCCGCACGTGCTGGTGATGACGGCCACCCCGATCCCGCGGACCGTGGCGATGACGGTCTTCGGCGACCTCGACACCTCGGTGCTCGCCGAGGTGCCCACCGGTCGGCTGCCGGTGCAGACCACCGTCGTCCCGGCCGAGCGGCCGGGCTGGCTGGAGCGGGGGTGGCAGCGGGTGCGAGAGGAGGTGGCGTCGGGCCGGCAGGCCTACGTCGTCTGTCCCCGGATCGGGGTGGACGACGAGCCCGAGGGCATGCCCGAGGAGCCGGTCGAGGCCGACCCGCCGGCGCGGTCGCCGGGGCACGGGGTGTTGGCCACCGCGGCCGAGCTAACGGCCGGTCCGCTCGCCGGGCTGCGCGTGGAGGTGCTGCACGGCCGGCTCGCGCCCGACGTCAAGGACGACGTGATGGACCGTTTCGCCGCTGGCTCGGTCGATGTCGTCGTCGCCACCACGGTGGTGGAGGTCGGCGTCGACGTGCCCAACGCGACGGTGATGGTCGTGTTCGACGCCGACCGCTTCGGGCTGTCCCAGCTGCACCAGCTGCGCGGCCGGGTCGGCCGGGGTGCCGAGGCCGGCCTGTGCCTGTTGCTCACCGACGCACCGGACGGCACCCCGGCTCGCCGGCGACTCGATGACGTTGCGGCCACCACCGACGGTTTCGAGGTGTCCCGCCTCGACGTCGCGTTGCGGCGGGAGGGCGACGTTCTCGGCGCCGTCCAGTCGGGCCGGCGCTCGAGCCTGCGGCTGTTGTCGGTGGTCGAGCACGAGGAGGTCATCACCCAGGCGCGTGCGGACGCCACCGAGCTGGTCTCCGGCGATCCCGACCTGGTCCGGCAGCCGGCTCTGGCCGCGGCGGTCGCAGCGCTCGAGGACACCACCCGCGCCGACTTCATCGACAAGACCTGAGCCGGCCGTGACCAGGATCGTGGCCGGCACCCTCGGCGGCCGACATCTCGAGACCCCGTCGGGCGACGGCACCCGCCCTACCAGTGACCGGGTGCGCGAGGCCCTGTTCTCGCGCGTCGAGTCGTTGCTCGGTGGTCTCGACGGCGCTGGGGTGCTCGACCTCTTCGCCGGGTCGGGCGCGGTGGGTCTCGAGGCACTGTCGCGTGGGGCCGACCGGGCCGTGCTGGTGGAGTCCGACCGCACGGCCGCGGCGGTGATCAGACGCAACGTCGACGTGCTCGAGCTGGCCCAGCGAGCCGAGGTGCTGCGTCAGCGGGTGGAGCGAGTGGTCAGCGCCGAGCCGCGCGTGCGGGCCGACCTGCTCTTCGCCGACCCGCCGTACGCCGCAGATGCCGACGTGCTGCGCCTGACGTTGGCCGCTGCCATCGAGGCCGGCTGGTGCGCGCCGGCGGCTCTGCTGGTGGTCGAACGCCCTACCCGAGGTCCCCGGTGGCGCTTTCCTGATGCTGTCGACGACGTCGGCCAACGGCGCTACGGCGAGACGACGCTTTGGTACGGTCAGCGAGCCTGACCCACCCGACCGGACCGAGCAGGGGAGCTCTTCGTTGGCTACCGCGGTCTGTCCGGGGTCCTTCGACCCCGTCACCAACGGCCACCTCGACATCATCGCGCGTGCCGCCAGGCTCTTCGACCACGTCAGCGTCGCGGTGCTGGTGAACCATTCGAAGCAGGGCATGTTCAGCGTCGAGCAGCGGGTACAGATGCTGCGCGACGTTACCTCCTCGCAGCCCACGGTCTCGGTGGAGTCCTTCGAAGGGTTGCTCGTCGACTTCTGCGCAGAGCGGGGGATCGGCGCCATCGTCAAGGGCCTGCGTGCGGTGACCGACTTCGACTACGAGCTGCAGATGGCGCAGATGAACGCGCGCCTCACCGGGGTCGAGACCGTCTTCGTGCCGACGGCACCGGAGTGGTCCTTCCTCGCCTCGAGCCTGGTGAAGGAGGTGGCCGTCCATGGCGGCGACGTGTCGGGTCTGGTGCCGCCGCTCGTTCTCGCCGAGATGAACCAGCACGTGCGCGAGCAGATGATCGACCGGCTGGGCGAGGGCTGAGTCCGGCTAGGCTACGGCCGTGGATGTGCATGCCAAGCTGGCCGAGATCCGTTCGTCGATCACCGACGCCCGAGCGATGCCGATGTCGACGTCTGCCGTGATCAACCGCGCGGAGCTGCTCGCCGCCGTCGACGAGCTGGACGGTCTGCTGCGAAACGCGCTCGGTGAGTCAGACCGTGTGCTCGCTGATCGGGACGCGGTGCTCCAGCGGGCCCGCACCGAGGCGGCCGACATCGTCGCTGCCGCCGAGCAGGAGCGCAGCACCATGGTGGCTGACCACGACGTCGTCGCCGAGTCTCAGCAGGCAGCCGACGAGCTCCGGCGCGAGACCGACGACTACGTCGACGAGCGTCTCGCCACCTTCGAGCTGACGCTGACGCGCACGTTGGAGGCGGTACAACGGGGACGGGAGCGCTTGCACCACCGCAGCGCCCTCGACTTCGGCGCCGCCCGGGACACCGACGACATCGTGCTCCCCGACCACAGGTCCTGATTTCCACTGCCCGACGCGCAGGCGCTACCCTAAGAGCGATCCCTGCGGGGGTTGTCGTTCGTTGTGCCCATGACCCGGAGTGACACCCTGTCCAGCCTGGACCCCAGATCACCGCTGGTGCTCGACATCCACGAGCTCAGTCGCCGTCCGGGGTCGAGTCGTACGGTGTCGCGATCGGTCATGGCTCCGGCGGATCTCGGCATCGAGGTGCTCACGGTCCCTCAGGGCGACCCGGTGGACCTGGAGCTGCGGCTCGAGTCGGTCCTGGAGGGCGTGCTGGTGACGGGGACAGCACGGGCACGGACGGTCGGGGAGTGCGCGCGGTGCCTGCGTGACCTTGAGGACGTCCTCGAGGTCGACCTGCAGGAGCTGTACGCCTACCCGGAGAGCGACGCGGAGTCAGACGAGGCCGGCCGGGTCGAGGACGGCGCGATCGACCTCGAGCCGCTCCTGCGGGATGCGGTGGTGCTCGCACTGCCGTTCCGCCCGCTGTGTACCGAGGACTGCCCCGGTCTGTGCCCCACCTGTGGGGCGCGGCTCGCGGACGAGCCCGGGCACGCGCACGACGAGGTCCCCGACCCCCGGTGGGCCGCTCTGGCGGGACTGCTGCCGGGCGGGGACCAGCACGACGACATGCAGGACGAGACCAGGCCGGGCAGACCGCCCGGCCCGACCGAGGAGTAGATCGTGGCTGTCCCGAAGCGGAAGTTGTCGCGCAGCAACACGCGGCACCGCCGCAGCGCCTGGAGGGCCACGGCACCCTCGTTGGTGACCTGTGCCAACCCGGCGTGCGGTTCCAAGCACCTGCCGCACCGCGCCTGCCCCGAGTGCGGGCAGTACGGACCCCGCGCCGAGCGCCGCCAGGTTCTCTGACGCTCAGCGCTGCGATGGGCTCCGACGCCGGCGACCTCCGAGCGGCGCTCGGCGTCCCCGAGCTCGACCTCGGCGGACTCGAGCTCGCGCTCACGCACCGCTCGTACGCCTACGAGAACGGTGGGCTGCCGACCAACGAGCGGCTGGAGTTCCTCGGGGACTCGGTGCTCGGGCTGGTCATCACCGACGCGCTGTACCGGCGGCACCCGGACCTGTCCGAGGGCCGGCTGGCGAAGCTGCGGGCGGCGGTCGTCAACTCCCGCGCGCTCGCGGAGGTCGGGCGCACGCTGGGCATCGGCCCCCACCTACGACTCGGCCGCGGGGAGGAGAGCACCGGCGGTCGGGACAAGTCGTCCATCCTCGCCGATACCGTCGAGGCGCTCCTCGGCGCCGTCTACATCCAGTTCGGGTTCGCAGCCGCCAGTGAGGTGGTGCGGGTCTTGTTCGAGCCACTCCTGTTCGAAGCGTCCACGCTCGGCGCCGGGCTGGACTGGAAGACCAGCCTGCAGGAGCTCGCCTCGTCCCGGGGGCTCGGTGTCCCGGTCTACGTCATCCACGAGTCCGGCCCCGACCATGCCAAGACCTTCACCGCGCAGGTGCGGGTCGGCGACCGGCTGTACGGCGACGGGGCCGGCCGGTCCAAGAAGGAGGCCGAGCAGCAGGCGGCCGAGACGGCCTGGCGCGAGGTCGAGGGCTGAGTCCTCGTGCCGGAGCTGCCCGAGGTCGAGGTGGTGCGTCGAGGACTCGCCGCCCACGTCGACGGCTGCACGGTCGAGCGCGTCGAGGTGTCCAACCCGCGAGCGGTGCGTCGACACCTGGCCGGCGCCCAAGACTTCGGTGACCGCCTCACCGGTCGCCGACTGGGATCTGCACGGCGGCGCGGCAAGTATCTGTGGGTGCCGCTCGACGACGGCGAGCTGGCCCTGCTGGCGCATCTGGGCATGTCCGGGCAGCTGCTGGTGCAGCCGTCGGGCGCGACCGACCAGCGACACCTGCGAGTGCGACTGGTCCTCGACGCCGGTGTCGAGCTGCGCTTCGTGGACCAGCGCACGTTCGGTGGACTGGTGCTGAGTCCGCTGGCTGCCTCGAGCGCCGACGGCGCGGCGGTGCCGGCGCCGGTGGCCCACATCGCCGCCGACCCCCTCGAGGCCTCGTTCGACCACGCCCGCTTCACCGCTCGGCTACGGCGCCGCCGCACCGGCCTCAAGCGCGCCCTGCTCGACCAGACCCTGCTGTCGGGGATCGGCAACATCTACGCCGACGAGGCGCTGTGGCGGGCGCGACTGCACTATGCACGGCCGACCGAGACGTTGCGTGTCACTGAGATCGGACGGCTGCTGCAGGCGGTGCGGGCGGTGCTGGTCGAGGCGCTCGCGCAGGGTGGCACCTCGTTCGACACGCTCTACGTCAACGTGAATGGGGAGTCCGGGTACTTCGACCGCTCGCTCGCGGTCTACGGGCAGGCCGGTCGCCCGTGCCCCCGGTGTGGTGCCGCCGTGCGCCGCGAGTCGTTTATGAACCGTTCGTCCTACTCGTGCCCGCGATGCCAGCCCCGGCCGCGGCGAGCTCGGTGGTGACGGGCGCGAGCGGACCGGCATGGCGGCGGCCATGTTGACCGCGAGCCGTCGCGGTGGGATTCTGGCAGATGGGCCGATCGGCCCCGGCACTCGCAGGAGGCACGCGGCCCCGCGCCTCCCGGCACAACCGGCAGGTGGAGGGCATCGATGGCCAAGGCGCTCGTAGGGTACATCAGCACACGAGACACCCACCTGCTGCGCGAGGTGGTCGGGCTGCGACGTCGCGTCGCGGACCTCGAGGCCGAGATCCTGCGCCTCCAGTCGCGCAACGACGCACTGTCCACGGCCCTTCGGGAGCGCGAGCTCGTCGACGAGCTGGGTGCCGCACGGGTGCTGGAACCGGCTCTGCGCTGACGCCCCGGCGCGCGTTGCGGGGCCGACGGGCCCCCCGTTCCACCGGCGCGGCGTGACCCGGCTCGCCGGTCTCGCTGGCTAGGCTTCGTACGGCCTTGCGCCGCCGCCCGCGGCCGCGACCGATGAGGAGCCAGGTGTACCTCAAGAGCCTGACGTTGCGCGGATTCAAGTCGTTTGCGTCGTCGACGACATTGCAGTTCGAGCCGGGAATCACCTGCGTGGTCGGCCCCAACGGATCGGGTAAGTCCAATGTCGTCGACGCGCTCGCCTGGGTGCTCGGCGAGCAAGGGGCCAAGTCGCTACGAGGCGGCAAGATGGAAGACGTCATCTTCGCCGGGACATCCGCACGTGCGCCGCTCGGCCGCGCGGAGGTCGTGCTCACCATCGACAACGCTGACGGCGCCCTCCCGGTGGAGTTCGCCGAGGTCACGATCTCGCGGACGATGTTTCGCAGCGGCGGCTCGGAGTACGCCATCAACGGCCAGGGCTGCCGCCTCCTCGACGTCCAGGAACTGCTGAGCGACTCCGGCATCGGTCGCGAGATGCACGTCATCGTCGGCCAGGGTCAGCTCGACTCGGTACTGCAGGCGACTCCCGAGGACCGGCGCGGGTTCATCGAGGAGGCCGCCGGCGTCCTCAAGCACCGCAAGCGCAAGGAGAAGGCGCTGCGCAAGCTGGAGGCCACCGAGGGCAACCTCACTCGGGTGCAGGACCTGTTGGTCGAGCTCCGCCGCCAGCTCAAACCTCTCGGCCGCCAGGCCGAGGTCGCGCGCAGAGCGGCGACCGTGCAGGCCGACCTGCGGGCGGCCCGCTCCCGGCTGCTCGCCGACGACGTCCTCAGCGCCCGTACGGATCTCGAACGTGAGCTGGCTGACCAGGAGGTGCTGCGTACGCGTCGCGCCGAGGCCGAGCGCCGGCTGGTCGCTGCGCGCGCCGATGACGTCGCCGTTGCGACCGCACTCGCCGAGGACGCGCCTCGGCTGGTTGCCGCCCAGGAGACCTGGTACCAGCTGTCCAGCTTGCGTGAGCGCATCGGTGGTACGGCCGGGCTCGCCGCCGAGCGGGTGCGCCGCGCGGCCGACGACGACTTGGGCATGCGCACCGGCTCCGACCCGGCCCGGCTCGAGGAGGAGGCGGAGCTCGTGCGCGCCGACGAGGCCCGCATCGCCGCCGAGGTCGAGGCGCACCGGCTCAGCCTCGAGCGTGCGGTCG
>JACCVL010000156.1 GCA_013698185.1 Nocardioidaceae bacterium | reverse complement strand
CCGCAGCTGAGGGCTCCGACGACGGTGCGGCCGAGATCACGAGCATCTACGAGGCGTCGGTGGCCTACGCCGAGCGGGGTACACCGCTGGTGATCCTGGCTGGCAAGGAGTACGGGTCGGGGTCGTCGCGCGACTGGGCGGCCAAGGGCACCGCGCTGCTCGGCGTGCGGGCAGTCCTCGCCGAGTCCTACGAGCGGATCCACCGCTCCAACCTGATCGGGATGGGCGTGCTGCCGTTGCAGTACCCCGACGGCGAGTCCGCGGAGTCGCTCGGGCTCAGCGGCGAGGAGACCGTCGCGGTCAGCGGCGTCGAGGAGCTCAACAACGGCGAGACCCCCCGTACGGTGCACGTCACCGCGTCCGGCGGTGACGGCGACGTCGAGTTCGACGCCGTGCTGCGCATCGACACCCCGGGCGAGGCGGGCTACTACCGGCACGGCGGGATCATGCCGTACGTCCTGCGCTCCCTGCGCGGGTGATGCTGGGGCTGGACCCGTGGGTGCTGGCCGCCATCGCGGTCGGGGTCCTGGTCGGGGCGGCCGTCCAGGGTGTGGCTGGGCTGGGGCTGAACCTGATGAGTGCGCCGGTGGTCACCGTGGTGGCACCCGACCTGATGCCGGTGGTGCCGCTGTACCTGGCGGTGGTGTACCCGCTGGCGGCGCTGTCGCGAGAGTGGCGTGACGCCGACTTCGCCGGCATGGCCTGGGCGCTGGGCGGGCGGGTGCCCGGCACCGCCGTCGGGGTGCTGGTGGTGGCGTGGGCATCAGACCGGCTGCTGGGGGTGAGCATCGGGCTGATGGTGCTGCTGGCGGTGCTGCTCACCTGGCGGTCCATCCGGGTGCCCGTCACGGCGGGCTCCCTCGGCGTGGCCGGCTTCGTGGCCGGGGTCACCGGCACGGCGACCTCGATTGGCGGACCTCCGGTGGCGATCCTCTACCAGCACCGCGACAGTGCCCAGATCCGCGCCACACTGGCGGTGTTCTTCGTGGTCGGCGCGTTGCTGAGCCTGGCCGGGCTGGGCATCGGGGGCCAGCTGGGCGCACACGACCTGTATGTGGCGCTGCTACTGACACCGATGCTCGTCGCCGGGCACCTGCTCGCCGGCGTCGTGCGGTCGCGCGTCGATGCCGCGCATACCCGCGCCTGGGTGCTGATCGTGTGCGGGGCGTCGGGCGCGGCACTGCTGGTGCGCAGCCTGGTCGGCTGAGGCGGCGACGCGGGCCGCCGTGCGGCAGGATCGGTCCCGTGACGATCCACTCCGGCCACCCGTTCCTCGAGCCGCCGCACGAGCGACGGGTGGCCCGACGGCTGCGTGCGCGGCTGGTCGCGCCGGTCACGGTATGGGCGGCGCGCGGTCCGGCTGCCCGCCGCGCGGGGCTCACGGTGTCATCCGTGCTGGTGGCCGACGGTGAGCCGGCCCGGCTGCTCGGCCTGCTCGACGACGAGTCGGACCTGTGGCCGCTGCTGCGGGCCGAAGGCCGCACTGCGGTGAGCCTGCTGGCCCCTGACGACTCCGCCGTCGCCGACGTCTTTGCGGGTCTGGCGCCGTCGCCGGGGGGAGCCTTCCGTACCGGACAGTGGGTCGACACCGACTGGGGTCCGGTGCTGCAGGATCGGTCCTGGGTGGGCGCGCTGCTGGTGGGCGAACCCAGCCGGGTCGGCTGGTCGTTGCTGGTCGAGCTGGAGGTGGCGCACGTGGGGCTGGTGGATGAGGCCGGCGCGTTGGCGTACCTGCGGGGCCGCTATGTCCCGGTAGCGACCCACCAGTGAGGCGGCCGTGACCGGTGCGGTCGCCCCGACCGGCTGGCCGGCGGGCGTGCGCCCGCCACTGGCGCCGGACTGGGAGCACACTGCGGTGGCCTGGCTGCTGGACCTCTGCCCACCGGAGTACCGCGGCTACTCCGGGTTACGACACCACCCGGTGGTGCTCGCGCGCTTCGCCGTCGTGCACGTGGAGGCGATGCAGGCGGCCTCGCGTCGTGGGATCAGCGAAGCACGTACGGCGCTGCGCGACGTCGCCGAGCTGGACGTGATCGAGAAGGCCGTCGCCACCTGGCAGCTGGAGTCCGAGCGACTGGAGGCGCTGCGCCGCGAGGTCGGGCTGGTGGAGGAGGCCCTGCGAGGTCGCCGCTTCCGCCCCCGCCTCTGACCCCGCCCGCCGCCCGATCCGCGGGTTCCGGTCCCCCGATCCGCGGGTTCCAGTCGCCCTGCCTCCCAAGCACAGCACCGCCGTCGTCAATCGCGCACCGGACGGACCGCCAAGCCCCGCCGGAGCCGCTCGGCGTACGCCTGCGCATCGGCGTCGTTGTCATACCTGGTCCGCGGCCAGAAGAAACCGCGCAGACCGTCGCCTTTGGTCCGGGGCACGACATGCACGTGCAGGTGGGGCACGCTCTGGCTGACGACGTTGTTCATCGCCACGAACGAGCCCTGTGCGCCGAGCGAGTCCCGCATTGCCACCGCCACCGTTCGTGTCGCCGCGAGGACGGGGGCTAGCAGCGCGTCCGAGAGCTCGGTGAGTGTTGCTACGTGCTGCCGGGTGACCAGCAGGACGTGGCCCTTGAAGAGGGGACGGCTGTCGAGAAAGCCAACCACCTCATCGGTCTCCCAGACGACATGGGCGTGCTCGCGCCCCGTCACGATCGCGCAGAAGACGCAGTCAGCCACGGCAGGCACCGTACGCGCGAGGAGAATCCGCGGATCGCGCGACCAGAATCCGCGGATCGCGCGGGAGCGAATAGACTCGTGCGACTGCGCTGAGGTGAGCAACGACGAACGGAGGACTTTTCGCGATGGGCCTGCTCGATGGCATTGCCGGCCCGAGCGACCTCCGCGAGCTGGACGGGAATCAGCTGACCCAGCTTGCCGCCGAGATCCGCGAGCGCCTCGTGTCTGCGGTCGCCACCCACGGCGGCCACCTCGGCCCCAACCTTGGGGTGGTGGAGCTGACGCTCGCCATCCACCGGGTCTTCGACTCACCACGCGACCGCATCCTGTTCGACACCGGGCACCAGGCCTACGTGCACAAGATGGTCACGGGCCGGGCCGCGGACTTCGAGCGGCTGCGTCAAGAGGGCGGTCTGTCGGGCTACCCCAGCCGCGCGGAGTCCGACCACGACACGATCGAGAACTCCCACGCCTCCACCTCGCTGTCCTACGCCGACGGCCTCGCCAAGGCGTACGAGGTGCGCGGCGAACATCGCCACGTCGTAGCCGTCATCGGTGACGGTGCGCTCACCGGGGGCATGGCCTGGGAGGCCCTGAACACGATCGCCGCTGGCAAGGACCGGCCCCTGGTGGTGGTGGTCAACGACAACGGCCGCTCGTACGCCCGGACGGCCGGTGGACTTGCCGCGCGGCTGGCCGAGACCCGCACCCACCCCCGCTACGAGACCACGCTGAGCACCATCAAGCGCCGGCTCACCGGCGTGCGGGTGGTCGGCCCGCCCACGTACGGCGCGCTGCACGCGGTCAAGCGCGGGCTCAAGGACGCCATCGCCCCGCAAGGACTGTTCGAGGACCTTGGTCTGAAGTACGTCGGGCCGGTCGACGGCCACGACCGCCCGGCGGTGGAGCGCGCGCTCGACCAGGCCAAGAAGTTCGACGGGCCGGTGCTGGTGCACGTCGTGACCGAGAAGGGCCACGGCTACGCCCGGGCGGTCGCGCACGAGGTCGACCAGATGCACCAGTCGTACCCGTTCGACCCCGACACCGGTGAGTCCCTGGCGACACCGGAGACCACCTGGACGCAGGTCTTCCGGGACGAGATCGCCGTGGTCGCCGCTGAGCGCGACGACATCGTCGGCATCACCGCCGCGATGCTGCAACCGACCGGGCTCGACGCCTTTGCCGACAAGTTCCCCGACCGCGTGTTCGACGTGGGAATCGCCGAGCAGCATGCCGTGGCCAGTGCCGCCGGCCTGGCGCTCGGGGGCATCCACCCGGTGGTGGCGATCTATGCGACGTTCCTCAACCGCGCCTTTGACCAGACCTTGCTGGATGTCGCCCTGCACGGCTGTGGCGTCACCTTCGTCCTGGACCGCGCTGGCATCACCGGCGACGACGGACCGTCGCACAACGGAGTCTGGGACCTGTCCATCCTGTCCATCGTGCCGTCGATGCGGGTGGCCGCCCCCCGCGACGGCGCCCGGCTGCGCGAGCTGCTGCGCGAGGCAGTTGCCGTCAACGATGCGCCCACGGCGGTGCGCTTCCCCAAGGGACCGGTTCCGGCCGATGTGGAGGCACTGGACACCGTCGACGGCATCGACGTCATGTCCCGTACGGGTCCGGACCAGGCTGTGGACGGCGTGGTGATCATGGCCGCCGGGGCCATGGTGCAGGTGGCGGTCGATGCTGCGCGGCTGCTGGGTGACGAGGGGGTCGCGGTGACGGTTGTCGACCCGCGCTGGGTCCTCCCCGTCGCCTCCGCGGTGGTCGACCTGGCCCGTCACCATGCCCTGGTCGTGACCGTCGAGGACCACGGCCGCGCCGGTGGCTTCGGTGCCGCGGTCACCGCAGCGCTCGTGGACGCAGGTGTCGACACACCTGTCGTGGTGTGCGCGGTGCCGCAGGAGTTCCTGAGCCATGCCAGGCCCGCGGTCTTGCGCGCGCGGGTCGGCCTGACCCCCGAGGCGATTGCCGGTGCCATCCGCGCCGCCGTCCACTGACCGGCGGAATGCGACTGGCGCCCTGGTCGTTGGGACGACACGATGGACATGATGCGATGGCGACGGCGAACCGAGCCCGATGACCACAGCCCCGCTGGGGATCACCACCTGGTCGAGCTGGTGGCGGCACCGCCCGAGCGGGGCCTGGTGCTCGTGCACGCCCTCGACGGTTTCCTCTCTGCGGGCCAGGCCGGCCGGCTCGCGGCCCAACAGCTGATGGGCGGCGACGCCGACAGCGGCACCGTGGTGGCCCGCTTCGACGTGGACACGTTGTTCGACTACCGAGCCCGGCGCCCGGCGCTGGCCTTCGACGGCGATCACTACGCCGATTACGACGAGCCCCGCCTCGACGTACGGCGGCTGGTCGACGCGGCGGGCACGCCCTACCTGCTGTTCACCGGTCCCGAGCCGGACTATCGCTGGGAGGGGTTCACCTCGGCCGTGGGCCGCCTCGTCGACGATCTCGGCGTCCGTCTGGTCGTGGGCCTGGGTGCGGTGCCCATGGGGGTGCCCCACACCCGGCCGGTCGTGGTCACCGCGCACGCGACCAGGCCGGACCTCGTCGACCGACCCAACATCTGGTCGGGTCGGCTGACCGTGCCCGCCAGCGCGCAGGCGTTGCTGGAGCTTCGGCTGGGCCAGGCAGGTCAGGATGCGATGGGATATGTGGCGCACGTGCCCCACTACGTGTCGGCGGTGGAGTTCCCCGCGGCATCGGTGACGTTGCTGGAGGCGGCCGGTGCGGCGGCGGGACTCACCTTCGACCTCGACGCGTTGCGTGCGGCGGCACGCTCCAGCGTCGAGGAGGTCGACCGTCAGGTCGCCGAGCAGGACGGGCAAGAGGTGCTTACCGCGCTCGAGGAGCAGTACGACGCGTTCTCCCGCGGCGCCGGCCAGTCCATGTTGGCGCACGACGAGGATCTGCCCTCCGCCGACCAGCTCGGGCAGCAGTTCGAGCAGTTCCTTGCCGGCCTGGACCGGCGCGAGGGTCGCGACTGAGGCCGAGTCGCCCGCCGATCAGGCGTTGTCGGCGGCCAGCAGCAGGCCGATCCGATCGAGCAGGTTCTCCAGCGACTCCTCGAATTCCGTGGCCGAGTGGTCCTCCGCTAAGGCGTTGCCGAGCCGCTTCACGTTGGGGTACGCCGCGAGGCCGGGACTCGAGCCGGGCGGTGTGTCCGTCAGGTCCAGCGGACCGAGGGCGGCCCCCATCGTCGACACCTCCAGCAGCAGGTGGCCGAGCAGAAAGCTGCTGAACGCCCGGTAGGCGGCGGCGGCGGTCTCGTCGGAGAAGCCCTCCTGGATCAGCCCGTTAAGGAAGAGCTCGATCCAGGGCAGGCTGCGCACCGGGGGCCTGATCCACGGTGCCTCGGTCGGGTGCGACGCCACCAGCGGGAAGATGTGCGGATGGGCGAGGGCCGCCCGCCGGAAGCCGTGCGCCAGCCGCTGCAGGAAGTCCTGCCACCCGTGCTCGGGCGCGGTCACGATGTCGGGATCGGTCGCGATCTCGTCGACGACACGCTCGACGATCGCCGCCAGCAGCTCGTCGCGGCCGGAGATGTAGCGGTACAGCGACATCGCCTCGACCCCGAGGTCGGTGCCGAGGCGGCGCATCGTCAGGCCGCGCAGGCCCTTCTCGTCGACGTAGTCGATGCCTGCGGTGATGACCCGCTGGCGATCGAGCGGGACGCGTTCTGAGGGCAGCTCCCGACCCTCGACAAACGCGGTGTCGGCGTCGATCGACGGCTGCTCGTCTGGGCTGGTGAGGGGCATGGGGGGTGAAGGCCTCCGGCCGTGTCTCCGTCAAACTGAAGTAGCCTCGCGATCGGTCGATCGCGAGGCCACCCGGCGATCAGGATGTCAGCGCTGGTACGGGTCGTCCGTGGTGGAGCCGTACGAGGTGCTGCCACCGGAGGTGTAGTCCCGACCGGACTCCGGCTCGGTGTAGGTGGTCTCGTAGCTGGTCTGCGAGTCGCTGCTCTCCGTTGAGCTCTGCGCCTCTTGGGCCTGCTGCTGGGCCCGGTCCCGACCGGCCTGGATGTCGGCCTTGACCTGCTCCTTGTTGCGCTGGCCGGCCTCGTAGGCGTCCTCCAGCATCCGCTGAGCGACGGGGCGGCCGCCGAGCCCGAAGGCGAGAGCCAGTCCGAGGGCTAGTGCGCCGATGGTGGCCGCAAACGCGATGCGAACGATCTCGGGGGCGATGTCGAGCTGCTCCAAGATCATGAAGAAGGCGATCACCATGATGATGGCCGGCAGGACGGTGGCGACGATCTTGCCGGTCGGGGTGTCGCCGAGGAGCTTGGCGACACCTGCGGCGATCACACCGGAGATC
>JACCVL010000134.1 GCA_013698185.1 Nocardioidaceae bacterium | reverse complement strand
GCAGTGGGCGCCGCGGCGGCTCCCGCGGCCGACGCCGCCGCCGCGACCGAGCCCATCGCGGCCGCGACCACCGGACAGGAGGGCTGAGGCATGCTGATCCCTCGCAGGGTCAAACACCGCAAGCAGCACCACCCCACCCGTCGCGGCATGGCCAAGGGAGGGACCAGTCTGGCCTTCGGCGAGTTCGGGATCCAGGCTGTCGAGGGTCACTACGTGACCAACCGCCAGATCGAGTCGGCGCGAATTGCGATGACTCGCCACATCAAGCGCGGCGGCAAGGTGTGGATCACGGTCTACCCCGACCGCCCGCTGACCAAGAAGCCGGCCGAGACCCGGATGGGTTCGGGCAAGGGATCGCCGGAGTGGTGGATCGCCAACGTCAAGCCGGGCCGAGTGATGTTCGAGCTGTCCGGGGTGGACGAGCAGGTTGCCCGCGAGGCCATGCGCCGTGCCATCCACAAGTTGCCGATGAAGTGCCGTTTCGTCAGCCGGGAAGCAGGTGAGCAGTGATGGCAACCACCACGACCGCAGCCGAGTTGCGCACGCTCGACGCCGACGACCTCGCGGACAAGCTCCGGGAAGCCAAGGAGGAGCTGTTCAACCTCCGCTTCCAGGCGGCCACCGGCCAGCTGGAGAGCCACGGGCGGCTGCGCAGTGTGCGCCGCGACATCGCCCGCATCTACACGATCATGCGCGAGCGCGAGCTCGGGATCATCGAGAGCGAGGCGAGCAGTGCATGAGTGAGACTAACGACGTCAACCAGAGCCAGTCCGAGGAGGACACCGTGACGACGGCGGACGCCGCGCGTTCGCGGCGCAAGACCCGAGAGGGCTTGGTCGTGGGCGACAAGATGGACAAGACGATCGTCGTCACCGTCGAGGACCGGGTCAAGCATTCGCTCTACGGCAAGGTGTTGCGCCGCAACTCCAAGCTCAAGGTGCACGACGAGGCCAATGCGTGCGGCACCGGTGACCGGGTCCTCATCATGGAGACCAGACCGCTGTCGGCGACCAAGCGGTGGCGCGTCGTGGACATTCTCGAGAAGGCCAAGTAAGGCACCCCAGACAGTTCCACCAGGCTCGGCGCCAGCCGAGAACCGGTGCGACAAGGAGAAAATGATGATCCAGCAGGAGTCGCGGCTCAAGGTCGCCGACAACACCGGTGCGAAGGAGATCCTTTGCATCCGGGTGCTTGGCGGCTCGGGCCGGCGCTACGCCGGTGTCGGCGACGTCATCGTGGCCACCGTCAAGGACGCGATCCCCGGTGGCAACGTCAAGAAGGGCGAGGTCGTGAAGGCCGTTGTCGTGCGCACCGCCAAGGAGCGCCGCCGCCCCGACGGCAGCTACATCCGCTTCGACGAGAACGCCGCGGTGATCCTCAGGACCGACGGCGAACCGCGGGGCACCCGCATCTTCGGCCCGGTCGGGCGCGAGCTGCGGGACAAGCGCTTCATGCGAATCATCTCGCTGGCACCGGAGGTGTTGTGATGAGTCACGACCTGGGCATCAAGAAGGGTGACCTCGTGCGCGTCGTCGCCGGCCGGGACAAGGGCGCCGAGGGCAAGGTCATCGGCGTCCGGCGCGAGCAGCGCCGCGTCGTCGTCGAGGGCGTCAACCGGGTCAAGCGGCACACCCGAATCGACCAGCAGGGCGGCCGTTCCGGGACCTCCGGGGGCATCATCACCCAGGAGGCACCGATTCACGTCTCCAATGTGATGCTGCTCGTCGAGGTCGACGGTGACAAGGTGCCGACCCGCGTCGGCTATCGCCGCGACGAGGTCAGCAAGGCCCGTCCCGACGGCACGACGTACTCCGCGCACCGCAGCGTCCGGGTCGCCAAGCGCACCGGCGAGGAGATCTGATGACGACCACCACCACCGAGACCGCCGGGTCGCTGGCCCGGCTCAAGCAGCGCTACCGCACCGAGGTCGCGCCGGCCCTACGCGAGCAGTTCGCCCTGGGCAACGTGATGCAGGTGCCGACATTGACCAAGATCGTGGTCAACATGGGGGTGGGCGAGGCGGCCCGCGACTCCAAGCTGATCGAGGGCGCCATCCGCGACCTCACCACCATCACCGGTCAGAAGCCGGCCGTCACCAGGGCGCGGAAGTCCATCGCACAGTTCAAGCTGCGTGAGGGCATGCCGATCGGCTGCCACGTCACCCTGCGCGGTGAGCGCATGTGGGAGTTCCTGGACCGCCTGCTGTCGCTCGCGCTCCCACGAATCCGCGACTTCCGCGGTTTGTCGCCCCGCCAGTTCGACGGGCGCGGCAACTACACCTTCGGTCTCACCGAGCAGGTCATGTTCCACGAGATCGACCAGGACAAGATCGACCGCGCCCGAGGCATGGACATCACGGTGGTCACCACCGCGGTGGACGACGAGCAGGGCCGGTCCCTGCTCAGGCACCTCGGCTTCCCCTTCAAGGAGTCCTGACCGTGGCCAAGACCGCCCTGATCGTCAAGTGCGCGCGGACCCCCAAGTACAAGGTCCGCGCCTACACCCGCTGCCAGCGGTGCGGGCGGCCGAAGGCCGTCTACCGCAAGTTCGGCCTATGCCGAGTGTGCCTTCGCGAGATGGCCCACCGCGGTGAACTCCCCGGTATCACCAAGAGCAGCTGGTGACCTCCTCCTGATCGCCAAAGGTCCGCACGCCACCGTCACCGACGGTGGGCCACGGAAACCACGGCGGGAAAGTAGTGCCCGACCATGACCATGACAGACCCGATCGCAGACATGCTTACGCGCCTGCGCAACGGCAACCAGGCCTATCACGACACCGTCACCATGCCGCACAGCAAGCTGAAGGTGGGCGTCGCCGAGATCCTGCAGCAGCAGGGTTACATCTCCTCGTGGGCGGTGACCGACCCTGCCGAGGGTGCGGTCGGCAAGACGCTGACCGTGACCCTCAAGTACGGCCAGCAGCGCGAGCGCGCGCTGTCCGGGGTGCGCCGCATCTCCAAGCCTGGACTGCGCGTGTACGCCAAGCACACCCACCTGCCGCGCGTGCTCGGTGGCCTTGGGGTCGCGATCATCTCGACCAGCCATGGCCTGCTGACCGACCGCCAGGCCAACAATCGAGGCGTAGGCGGGGAAGTCCTCGCCTTCGTCTGGTGACGGGAGGAATCGACATGTCCCGGATCGGAAAAATGCCCGTCACGGTGCCCTCGGGGGTGGACGTCAACCTCGAGGGCCAGGTCGTGACCGTCAAGGGTCCCAAGGGTCAGCTGGCGCACACGGTCGTCGAGCCGATCAGCGTGCAGCGCGCTGACGACGGGACCCTGGAAGTGCGCCGTCCCGACGACGAGCGTCGCAGCAAGGCCCTGCACGGGCTGTCCAGGACGCTGATCGCCAACATGGTGACCGGGGTGACCGACGGTTACGAGAAGAAGCTCGAGATCGTCGGTGTCGGCTACCGGGTGCTGTCAAGGGGCCCGCAGCAGGTCGAGCTGAACCTCGGCTTCAGCCACCCGGTCGTCTTCGACGCCCCCGAGGGCGTCACCTTCACCGTTGACTCGCCGACCAAGTTCACCGTGCTCGGCATCGACAAGCAGCGCGTCGGCGAGGTCGCCGCCAACATCCGCAAGCTCCGCAAGCCCGAGCCGTACAAGGGCAAGGGCATCCGCTACGCGGGCGAGCAGATCCGACGCAAGGTCGGAAAGGCTGGTAAGTAATGGCCATCGCACTCAGGCAGCCCAAGACCGTAGCCAGTCGCACGGCGCACCGGCTGCGTCGGCAGGTCCGCGGTCGCAAGAAGATCGCCGGCACCGCCGAGCGGCCCCGTCTGGTCGTGACGCGCTCGAGCCGGCACATCGTGGCGCAGGTCGTCGACGACCTGCAGGGCCGTACGCTCGCGTCGGCGAGCTCGATGGAGGCCGACCTCAGGTCGGTCTCCGACGACAAGACCGCCAAGGCCCGCCGGGTCGGCGAGCTGGTGGCCGACCGGGCCAAGGCGGCAGGTGTCGAGTCCGTCGTCTTCGATCGGGCCGGCAACCGCTACCACGGACGGGTGGCCGCCCTGGCCGACGGCGCACGCGAGAGCGGTTTGACGTTCTGATGACCGCAAACAGGAAAGAGGACATCTGATGAGCGGATCCCAGCGCCGCAGTGGTGGCGCCGGTGGTCGTGGCGGACGCGACGGTGGTCGCGGCGGCGCCGCTGACAAGACCGCCTACATCGAGCGCGTCGTCGGCATCAACCGGGTCGCCAAGGTTGTCAAGGGTGGCCGGCGCTTCAGCTTCACCGCCCTGGTGGTCGTCGGCGACGGTGACGGCACCGTTGGCGTCGGCTACGGCAAGGCCAAGGAGGTGCCGGCGGCGATCGCCAAGGGCGTCGAGGAGGCGAAGAAGAACTTCTTCCGCGTCCCGCGCGTCCAGGGCACCATCCCGCACCCCATCCAGGGCGAGAAGGCGGCCGGAGTCGTGCTGCTGCGTCCCGCGGCGCCCGGTACCGGCGTGATCGCTGGCGGCCCCGTACGCGCCGTGCTCGAGTGCGCCGGTATCCACGACGTGCTCAGCAAGTCGCTCGGCTCCAGCAACGCGATCAACGTGGTGCACGCCACCGAGGCCGCGCTACGCGGTCTGGAGACGCCGGAGTCGGTGGCCAGCCGGCGCGGGCTGACGGTGGAGCAGGTCGCCCCTGCCGCCCTGCTGAGGGCGCGCGCGGAGGTAGCTCCGTGATGGCACGGCTCAAGGTCAAGCAGGTGCGCTCCGGAATCGGGCGCAAGCAGAACCAGCGCGAGACGCTGCGCTCGTTGGGGCTCAAGCGGATCGGTGACGTGGTCGTCAAGGAGGACCGCCCCGAGATCCGTGGCATGCTCGCAACGGTGCCGCACCTGATCGCGGTCGAGGAAGTGGACTGACATGACGCTCAAGCTGCATCACCTGCGCCCCGCGCCGGGCGCCAAGACCGCCAAGACCCGGGTGGGTCGCGGCGAGGCCAGCAAGGGCAAGAGCGCCGGCCGGGGGACGAAGGGGACAAAGGCCCGTGGGCAGGTCCCGGCGTCTTTCGAGGGGGGGCAGATGCCGCTGCACATGAGGCTGCCCAAGCTCAGGGGCTTCACCAACCGGTCCCGCGTCGAGTTCCAGGTCGTCAACCTCGACCGTCTGAGCGGGCTCTACCCCGACGGCGGCGAGGTCACCGCCGAGGATCTGGCTGCGCGGGGAGCGGTTCGCTCGGGCCGCCCGGTCAAGGTCCTCGGTGCGGGCGACCTCTCAGTCGCGGTGCAGGTCAGCGCGCACGCCTTCTCGGCCACTGCCCGGACCAAGATCGAGGCCGCCGGGGGCAGCGTCACAGTGCTCTGAGGCTCCAGCTGCTCTGCTGCACAGATGTTAGGGTCGTCGCGACCCGCTCGGCGCGGCCACCGCTCGACACGACCAGGCCCCGCGTGAGCGGGGGACCCGCAGGGAGGATCCGGTGCTAGGGGCCTTCGTCAACGCGTTCCGCACCCCGGACCTGCGGCGCAAGATGCTGTTCGTCCTGTTCATCATCGCCTTGTTCCGGCTGGGTTCGACGGTGCCCGCTCCCGGTGTCAACGTCGCCAACGTGCAGGCCTCCGTGCAGTCCGTCGAGGGCAACAGCCTCTTCAGCCTGATCAACCTGTTCTCCGGCGGTGCGCTGCTGCAGCTGACCGTCTTCGCGCTCGGCATCATGCCGTACATCACCGCGAGCATCATCCTGCAGTTGCTGACCGTGGTCATCCCCCGGCTCGAGACCCTGAAGAAGGAGGGTCAGGCCGGCCAGACCAAGATCACCCAGTACACCCGCTACCTCACGTTGGCGCTGGCGGTGCTGCAGGCGACCGGGATCGTCGCGCTGGCGCGGAGCCGCCAGCTGTTCGGTGCCGACACCGGCCGGGCGCTGCTCTACAACGAGGACAGCATCTTCTCTTTCATCCTGATCGTGGTGACGATGACGGCGGGCACGGCCATCATCATGTGGTTCGGCGAGCTGATCACCGACCGCGGCATCGGCAACGGCATGTCGATCCTCATCTTCACCCAAGTCGTGGCGACCTTTCCCGGCACGCTGTGGCAGATCCGGGTAGCGCAGGGCTGGTTCACGTTCTTCATCGTCGTCGCGGTGGGGCTGGCAGTCGTCGCCGCGGTCATCTTCGTCGAGCAGGCCCAGCGGCGGATCCCCGTGCAGTACGCCCGCAGGATGGTGGGGCGCCGCATGTTCGGCGGGTCGTCGACCTACATCCCGCTGAAGGTCAACCAGGCCGGCATCATCCCGGTCATCTTCGCCTCCAGCTTGATGTACCTCCCGGCGCTGGCCACCCAGTTCAACCAGACCGCGGGCTGGTCGGCGTGGGTGACCCGGTACTTCGTCGTCGGGGACCACCCGCTGTACATGCTCACCTTCTTCGCGCTGATCGTCTTCTTCACCTACTTCTACGTGTCGATCACGTTCAACCCGACCGAGGTGGCCGACAACATGAAGAAGTACGGTGGCTTCATCCCCGGCATTCGGGCGGGCCGGCCGACCGAGGAGTACCTCGCCTACGTCTTGTCGCGGATCACCGCGCCGGGCGCGGCCTACCTCGGAGTCGTGTCGCTGATCCCGTTGATCGCCATCGCGCTGGTCAACGCCAACCAGAACTTCCCCTTCGGCGGCACCACCATCCTCATCATCGTTGGAGTCGGGCTGGACACGGTGAAGCAGATCGAAAGCCAGCTGCAGCAGCGTAACTACGAAGGATTCCTCCGCTGATGCGCATCGTGCTCGTAGGACCCCCCGGCGCCGGCAAGGGCACCCAGGCCACGTATCTGGCCAAGCACTACGCCATCGCGCAGGTGTCGACCGGTGACATCTTCCGCACCAACGTGGCCGACCAGACCCCGCTCGGTGTCAAGGCACGCGAGTTCATGGATGCCGGCGACCTCGTTCCCGACGAGGTGACCATCGCGATGGTCCGGGATCGCTTGGGCGAGGCCGACGCCGCGAGCGGCTTCCTCCTCGACGGTTTCCCACGGACGGTGCCGCAGGCCGAGGCCCTCGACGAGATCCTCACCGACCTCGGTACCAAGCTGGACGCGGTGCTCGAGATGTCGGTCGACGAGGAAGAGCTGGTCCGCCGGCTGTCCGGCCGTCGCACCTGCAGTGGCTGCGGTCGGGCCTGGCACGTCGAGTTCGACCAGCCGAGCGTCGACGGGGTGTGCGACGACTGCAACGGCAAGCTGTTCCGCCGCGATGACGACGACCCCGACACCGTCCGCCGCCGCCTCGAGGTCTACACCGAGCAGACCAAGCCCCTGGTGGGGTACTACGAGGCTCAGGGCCTGCTGTGCGAGGTCGCCGCCATCGGAGCTGTCGACGACGTGACCCGGCGGGCGATTGCCGCGCTCGACGGCACGAGCTGACGCCGGACCCGAGGTGTTCCGCGACCGCGGGGTGGAGATCAAGACCCCCGACCAGCTCGCCGCCATGCGCCGCGCGGGTCTTGTCGTCGGCCGTACGCTCGAGCTGGTGCAGAGCGCGGTAGGGCCGGGCGTCACCACCGCCGAGCTGGATGCGCTGGCCGAGGAGCACATCCGCGATCTGGGCGCGGTCCCCTCCTTCAAGGGCTACCACGGCTTCCCGGGCTCGCTGTGCATCTCGGTCAACGACCAAGTCGTCCACGGCATCCCCGGGCCGCTCGTGCTCGACGAGGGCGACCTGGTCTCGGTCGACTGTGGCGCGATCGTGGCGGGGTGGCACGGGGACGCCGCCACCAGCGCGGTGCTCGGCAGCCCGGACGAGACCGCGACAGAGGTCGAGGTGCTGTTGCGGGTGACCGAGGACGCGCTGTGGCGCGGCATCGCGGCCGTCCAGGCCGGCGGCCGCCTCACCGACGTCTGCGCCGCGGTCGAGGCGCACGTACGCAGCGCAAGCCTCCCGCTCGGCATCGTCGAGGACTACGTCGGGCACGGCATCGGCTCGCAGATGCACCAGCCGCCCAGCGTGCCCAACACCGGGAGGGCGGGACGCGGTCCCCGGCTGGTGCCCGGGATGGCCATCGCCATCGAGCCGATGATCACGCTGGGCAGCCCGGAGACCTCGGTGCTGGCCGACGACTGGACGGTCGTCTGCTCCGACGGCTCCTGGGCGGCGCACTTCGAGCACACGGTCGCCGTCACCGCGGACGGCCCATGGGTGCTGACCGCCCTCGACGGTGGGCAGCAACGCTTGGACGACCTCGGCGTCCGCGCCGGCGGGCCGCGCTGACCAGCCGACCGGACGCGGCGGATTCGACCCGCGGGTGGGCTCTGGCGTACACTTGCCGGTCGGCACGTCTGCGCGCCTGCTTGACGCGCCCGACGCGCCACCTCACCGCAGATTGTGCCGGTTCACAGCCGGTGGCAGCCGAATGCTCACGACCAGATTGCGGAGGACATGCCGAAGAAGGAAGGGGTCATCGAGATCGAAGGCTCGGTGGTCGAGGCTCTGCCGAACGCCATGTTTCGGGTGGAGCTGACCAACGGGCACAAGGTTCTCGCTCACATCAGCGGCAAGATGCGCCAGCACTACATCCGGATCCTCCCCGAGGACCGGGTCGTGGTGGAGCTCTCGCCGTACGACCTCACCCGTGGACGGATCGTCTACCGCTACAAGTGAGCCAGCCCCACCATCTTTCGGAGACATCGATGAAGGTTCAGCCGAGCGTCAAGAAGATTTGCGACAAGTGCAAGGTGATCCGCCGCAACCGGCGGGTCATGGTGATCTGCGCCAACCCGCGCCACAAGCAGCGCCAGGGTTGATCTCAGCACCGCCAAGAGCGTGCTCGCTCGCGCCCGTCCACGGCTCGCCGTGGCCGGTGCGTGACACCCCCGGACGGAGGCCGGGGCCCGGCGCAGGCCAGCCGGGATGCGACGCGCACGACACCTCCGCGAACCGAAAGGTCGGCACACCATGGCACGCCTCGTAGGCGTCGACCTCCCCCGCGACAAGCGGGTGGAGATCGCGCTCACCTCCATTTACGGCATCGGCCGTACCCGCGCCCAGCAGATGCTCACCGACACTGGGGTCAGCCCCACGCTCCGGGTGCACGAGCTGGGGGACGAGGAGCTGGTCAAGCTCCGCGACTACATCGAGGGCAACTTCCAGGTCGAGGGTGACCTGCGGCGCGAGGTTGCCGCCGACATCCGCCGCAAGGTGGAGATCGGCAGCTACCAAGGCCGCCGGCACCGCAGCGGCCTGCCGGTTCGCGGTCAGCGCACCCGGACCAACGCGCGGGGGCGCAAGGGCCCCAAGCGCACCGTCGCCGGCAAGAAGAAGGTGCGCTAGCCCGCACCGACCGACCTCTCGATCGATTTCTAGTAGCCAGGAGTTCAGATGCCTCCCAAGGGCCGTCAGGCGGGCACCAAGAAGGTGCGTCGCAAGGAAAAGAAGAACGTCAGCGCCGGACAGGCGCACATCAAGTCGACGTTCAACAACACCATCGTCACGATCACCGACCCCATCGGTGCCGTCATCGCCTGGGCCAGCGCCGGCACGGTCGGCTTCAAGGGCTCGCGCAAGTCCACTCCCTTCGCCGCACAGATGGCCGCTGAGGCGGCCGGGCGGCGGGCGATGGAGCACGGCATGAAGAAGATCGACGTGTTCGTCAAGGGGCCCGGCTCGGGCCGCGAGACGGCGATCCGTTCGCTCGGCGCGGTCGGCCTCGAGGTCGGCACCATCTCCGACGTCACCCCCACCCCGCACAACGGATGCCGGCCGCCCAAGCGCCGCCGCGTCTGATTCCCGCAGTTCCCATTCGTCCAAGGAGCACCTGACTCACATGGCCCGCTACACCGGACCCATGACGAAGAAGTCGCGCCGACTCGGGGTTGACCTCGTCGGTGGAGACCAGGCTTTCGAACGTCGTCCCTACCCACCTGGCCAGCACGGCCGCGGCCGCGTCAAGGAGAGCGAGTACCGCCTCCAGCTGCAGGAGAAGCAGAAGGCGCGCTACACCTACGGAGTGCTGGAAAAGCAGTTCCACAACTACTACGACGAGGCCAGCAGGCGGGCCGGCAAGACCGGCGACAACCTGCTGATGCTGCTCGAGGGTCGCCTCGACAACGTCGTCTACCGTTCCGGCTTCGCCCGAACACGGCGCCACGCACGGCAGCTCGTCGTGCACGGCCACTTCCAGGTCAACGGCCGCAAGGTCGACATCCCGTCGTTCCAGGTGGCTGCGCACGACGTCATAGACGTCCGCGCCAAGTCGGTGGAACAGACGCCGTTCATCGTCGCCCGCGAGACCCATGGCGAGCGGGTCGTCCCGGCCTGGATCGAGGTGCTGCCCGAGCGGATGCGCGTCCTGGTGCACCAGCTCCCCGTCCGCCAGCAGATCGACATCCCCGTCCAGGAGCAGCTGATCGTCGAGTTCTACTCCAAGAAGTAGGTACGCCCACGGGGGCTCCGCTTCCGTGCACTCCCCGAACAACCCGCGCCGACATATAGCGGTCGGTACGGAAAGGAAGACCACATGCTCATCGCCCAGCGCCCCACCCTGTCCGAGGAAGTCGTCGGCGAGCACCGTTCGCGGTTCGCCATCGAGCCGCTCGAGCCCGGCTTCGGCTACACCCTCGGCAACTCGCTGCGCCGGACGCTGCTGTCGTCCATCCCCGGTGCCTCGGTCACCTCGCTCAAGATCGACGGTGTGCTGCACGAGTTCTCCACCATCGAGGGCGTCAAGGAAGACGTCACCGAGCTGATCCTCAACCTCAAGAGCCTGGTCGTGTCGTCGGAGGAGGACGAGCCGGTGGTGATGTACCTGCGCAAGCAGGGCCCCGGCGACGTCACCGCCGCGGACATCGCTCCCCCCGCCGGGGTCGAGATCCACAACGCCGACCTGCACCTGGCCACTCTCAACGACGACGGCCGCCTGGAGATGGAGCTGGTCGTCGAGCGCGGCCGCGGCTATGTCTCCGCCGTGCAGAACAACCCCGGCGACGGTGAGATCGGCCGGCTGCCGATCGACTCGATCTACTCACCGGTGCTCAAGGTGACCTACAAGGTCGAGGCGACCCGCGTCGAGCAGCGCACCGACTTCGACCGGCTGGTCATCGACGTCGAGACCAAGCCGAGCGTCAACCCCCGCGACGCGATCGCGAGCGCGGGAAAGACCCTGACCGAGCTCTTCGGCCTGGCCCGCGAGCTGAACGTCGAGGCCGAGGGCATCGACATCGGACCCTCGCCCGTCGACGAGCAGCTCGCCGCCGACCTGGCGCTGCCGGTCGAGGACCTCAACCTCACCGTCCGGTCCTACAACTGCCTCAAGCGCGAGGGCATCCACACCGTGGGTGAGCTCATCTCGCGCAGCGAGCAGGACCTGCTGGACATCCGAAACTTCGGTGCCAAGTCGATCGACGAGGTGAAGGCCAAGCTGGTCGAGATGAGCCTTGCGCTCAAGGACAGCGCCCCGGGCTTCGACCCGCAGGCTGCCATCGAGGCATACGGGGATGACGACCAGACCTACGTCGAGGACGAGCAGTACTGATAACCGGGTATCCCCGGACCGGCCAGCGACACAGGAGACTCACACGATGCCTACCCCGACCAAGGGCCCGCGCCTGGGTGGCAGCCCCGCGCATCAGCGTCTGATGCTCGCCAATCTCGCCACGAGCTTGTTCGAGCACGGTAAGATCACGACCACGGAGGCCAAGGCCCGGCGGCTGCGACCGTTCGCCGAGCGGCTGATCAGCAAGGCCAAGCGCGACGATCTGCACCACCGCCGTCAGGTGCTGCAGGTGATTCGTGACAAGAGCGTGGTGCACGCCCTGTTCACCGAGATCGGGCCGAACTACACCACCCGCCCTGGGGGGTACACCCGCATCACCAAGCTCGGGCCGCGCAAGGGCGACAACGCCCCGATGGCGGTCATCGAGCTGGTCGAGGCCAGGGAGTTCGCCGCCACCATCGCCCGCCCCACCACCGCGACCACGACGCCGCCGCCGGCTCCCACCGAGGAGACAGAGCCCGTGGAGGAGGACGCGCGCGAGGAGGAGGCTGTCGAGGGCGAGGAGGCCACCTCCGAGGCTGACGCCAAGGCCTGAGTGGACCCGACCGGCCGAGTCGCTCACGAGCCCGTACGCGTGCGGCTGGCCGTGGCCTATGACGGGACGGGGTTTGCCGGCTGGGCCCGCCAGCCTCGCCTGCGTACGGTGCAGGGCTGCCTCGAAGCGGCATTGCGCGCGGTCGTGCGCGTGCCGGGACTGGTGGTGACCTGTGCTGGTCGCACCGACGCCGGCGTCCATGCCCGTGGTCAGGTCGTCCACGCCGACATCCCTCGCCCGATGCTGGCGGCGATCCGGGGACGGTCGGCGCAGGACTGGACGGCAGTGCTGACTCGTCGCCTCAACGGTGTGCTCGACGACGACGTCAGGATTGGCAGCTGTGTGCGGGCGCCGGCTGGTTTCGATGCGCGCTTCGCCGCACTGTGGCGCCGCTACGCCTACCGTGTCTGCGACGAGGCCGCGAACGCGGACCCGCTGTTGCGTCGGCATGTCTATCTGCGACCCACACCCCTGGACCTGGCGGCGATGAACACCGCCGCGGTTGCCTTGCACGGTGAGCACGACTTCGCGGCCTTCTGCCGTGCCCGCGACGGTGCCACCACTGTGCGTTCGCTGCAACGGTTGACTTGGGAGCGCGACGCGGACGGGCTCGCGGTCCTGCACGTGCAAGCGGACGCGTTTTGCCACCACATGGTGCGCGGGCTCGCTGGCGCCCTGATGAGCGTGGGACGAGGTCGCCAACCGGTGTCGTGGCCCGCTGAGCTGCTCACTGCCCGTGCGCGACAGTCCACGGTGGTCGTCGCCCCCGCGCACGGACTGACGTTGGAGGAGGTCGGCTATCCCCCGGACGAGGAACTGGCCGCTCGGGTCGAGCGCACCAGGGCGCACCGGGCGCCGGCGTCGCAGCGATGAGCGAGCACTACTTCAGCGCTCGGCCGGGATCCCGCGCGCGGGAGGTGGCGTTCACGGCGAGGATCTGGGGCCACGATCTGGCTATCCAGTCGGCCTCCGGCGTCTTCTCTCACGCTCGCGTCGACCTCGGTACCCAGGTGCTGGTGCGTTCGGAACACCCGCGACCCGGGTCACGCACGGTGCTTGACCTCGGCTGCGGGACCGGCGTGCTTGCCACCGCACTCGGACTGACGCTGCCGGCCGCGCAGGTCTGGGCGGTGGACGTCAACGAGCGCTCGCGTGAGCTCACCGCGGCCAACGCGCGTTCCCATGGGCTGGCCGGCCGCGTCCACGTGCGTGAGCCCGCTGCAGTTCCGGACACGGTCCGCTTCGACGAGATCTGGTCGAACCCGCCCATCCGCATCGGCAAGCCCGCTGTGCACGAGCTGCTCCTGCACTGGTTGCCTCGGCTGGCTCCCCTTGGCCGTGCGGTGCTGGTCGTCGGCCGTAACCTGGGTGCCGACTCCTATCAACGGTGGTTGTCCGAGCAGGGCTGGGCATGCGCCAGGCTGGCCAGCGCCAAGGGGTACCGGGTGCTGGAGGTCACGGCGGTGCCGACGGCGGGGACGGCCTGAACGGTTCTGCCAGTGCCGCACGCAGGTCACGGGTGAAGTCTTCGGACAGCTCGTCGGCCTGGTCAGGTCGCGCGTACTCCAGCTCGTGGTCATAGGGCCAGCCGCGAAACCACAGGTCGACCAGGCGACCCGGCGGCGACAGGTTCATGGCACGCACCGGCTTGTCATGGTGCGGGAAGTCCCCGAAGTAGCCGTAGCAGCGCAACACCTCGCGGACGTCCCGGTCGCGTCGCCAGGTGATCGGCGACGCAGTAGTCGTGCCGGCACCGGGAGGCCCGGGGATGGTGAGCATCTGTATCTCCCGGTGACAGCGCTCGCGGACATCGAGATGTGGAGGCACGAGCCGCCCACCGCGATCGCACCGTCGGTCCGCCAACACAGTCTCCAGCGGCGCGTCGTCGCTCCAGGCCAGCCCCACCTGGAGGCCCATGGTGCCCAGCAGGCGTTCGGCGGTGTCGAGTCGGGCTCGACGGCGGCCGGACTCGATGTCGGCGATCGTGGACTTCGGCACGCCTGACCACCGGGCCAGCTGACGTTGGCTCATGTCGGCGTGGCGTCGAGCCCAACG
>JACCVL010000132.1 GCA_013698185.1 Nocardioidaceae bacterium | reverse complement strand
GGCCAGCAGCACCCGGCGGCTGCTCGCCGCCGGCTGTACCCCGGTACGCGTCGTGCTCGGCGCCGACGCGTCGGCCGCAGCCGAGGCGCTGGCGGCAGGGGTCGGCGAGTCGGTGGATGTCGTCGTCGCCGCCGATTGGTCCGACGGGATGGCCGCGTCGTTGCGCGCCGGGCTCGCCGGCCTCGAGCGGCTCGCGCCCGACGCGGCGGCCGTCCTCGTCCATCTGGTCGACCTGCCCGATGTCGGCGCGGACGTGTTGGGTCGCGTGCTGGCCGACGCCGGGTCGGGGCGGGCCGACGTTTTGGCGCGCGCCACGTACGGTGGCCTGCCGGGGCATCCGGTGCTGCTCGGGCGGGGTCATTGGGCCGCGGTCGCGCAGTCGGTGCGGGGCGACAGCGGGGCCAGGGAATACCTGGCTGATCGGGCCGCGGCGCTCGTCGAGTGCGGTGACCTCGCCACCGGCGCCGACGTGGACCAGGCACGTCCCCTGGGCCCGAGCGTTCGTCACTTCAAGCCCGATGGGTGATGCTGGTGACGTGCACGAACCCGTCTCGGCCCCGGCCACCGTCGAGTCGCTGACCGCTGCGCTGTCGGCCACCGGCTACCTGGCCGACGACGGGCTCGCCACCGTCACCTGGCTGGCGCTCCAGATGCGCCGCCCGTTGCTGCTCGAGGGTGAGCCCGGGACAGGCAAGACCGCCCTGGCCGAGGCGTTGGCCGGGCTGCTCGGCGCACCGCTGGTGCGGCTGCAGTGCTACGAGGGCATCGACGCCACCCAGGCGTTGTACGACTGGGACTTCCCGCGCCAGATCCTGCACCTGCGTACGGTCGAGGCGACCCGCACGCCGGGTGTCGAGCTCGACAGCGACGCCGTCGAGGAGTCGCTGTTCGACGAGCGTTTCCTGCTCGACCGGCCCGTCCTGAAGGCCTTGCGCAACAGCCCTGCCGTGCTGCTCGTCGACGAGGTGGACCGCGCCGATGACGAGTTCGAGGCGTTCCTGCTGGAGGTGCTGTCGACCTACCAGGTGACGATCCCCGAGCACGGCACGGTGATCGCCGACCCGCCGCCGGTCGTCGTGCTCACCTCCAACCGCACCCGCGAGCTGCACGACGCGCTCAAGCGGCGCTGCCTGTACCACTGGATCGAGCACCCCGGCCTGGCGCGCGAGATCGCCATCGTCCGCACCCGGATGCCGGAGGTCTCGCAGACGCTCGCCGAGCAGGTGGCGGGTGCGGTGCACCGGTTGCGTGCCGGCGGGGACCTGCTCAAGCCGCCGGGGGTGGCTGAGACCCTCGACTGGGCCCGGGCGCTGCACGTGCTGGGGCGCGACCGCCTCGACCTCGCCGGGGCGGCGGCGACGCTGGGCGCGGTGGTGAAATATCGCGAGGACGTCGAGCGTGCCCGCGACCAGCTCGACCGGGTGCTGGCCGGCTGACGATGATCGCGACCGCCCCCGACGAGGCGTTGCTGGCGTTCGCGGCCGCGTTGCGTGCCGCCGGCGTAGCCGTCACCCCCGACCGTGGCCAGCAGTTCCTGCGGGCGGCGGCCCTTGCCGGCGCCGACCGCCACGAGGGCCTGTACTGGTCCGGGCGCGCCACGCTGTGCGCCGGCACCGACGACATCGACCGCTACGACCTGGTGTTCGCCGCCTGGTTCGGTGGCGAACCGTCGGCGGGTACGGTCGCGCGCAGCAAGCCGCGGACGGTCCGTCAGCCCGAGCTGGCACCCGCGGCGGACGCCGTAGGCGGCGACCGCGCCGGCCTCGATGACCTGCGGCTGCGCGCGGTGGCCAGCGGCGTCGAGGTGCTGCGCCACCGTGACATCGCCGAGCTCGACCCGGCCGAGCGTCGGCGGCTCGACCAGCTGCTCGACCAGCTCGAGGTGCGACCCCCGCAGCGCACCAGCCCGCGGCGACAGCCGTCTCGCCGTGGCACCGTCGACGGCCGCCGGACACTGCGCGACCAGCTCCGCCGCGCCGGTGAGGCGGGGCCGCTGACGTACCGCCGCCGCGGCACCCGCCGCCGCCACGTGGTGCTGCTGCTCGACGTGTCGGGCTCGATGGAGCCGTACGCCGACCACCTGCTGCGCCTGGCGCACCGGATCGTGCGCGGCGCACCGACCACGACCGAGGTGCTCACCATGGGGACCCGTCTCACCCGCGTCACCGCCGCCCTGCGAGCACGCGAGTCAACCAGCGCGCTCGCGGCGGCCGGACGTACGGTGCCGGACTGGTCCGGCGGCACCCGGCTCGGTGAGGTGCTGAAGGTGTTCCTGGACCGGCACGGGCAGCGCGGGATGGCTCGGGGCGCGGTCGTCGTGGTGTTCAGCGACGGCTGGGAGCGCGGCGACACCGCGCTGCTGGCCGAGCAGGCACTGCGGCTACGACGGCTCGCGCACCGGCTGGTGTGGGTCAATCCGCACCGGGGCAAGCCCGGCTACCTACCCGTGCAAGGTGGCATCGTGGCGGTGGCACCGGCGATCGACGACCTGCTCGCCGGGCACTCGTTGGCGACGTTCGAGGAGCTGGTCGGGGTGATAGCCAGTGCGTGAGGTGCTCGACGACCTGCTGGCGTGGTGGCGCGCCGGCGACGAGGTCGGCGTCGGCACCGTCGTGGCGACCTGGCGGTCGGCGCCGCGTCCCGCCGGCGCCTCGATGCTGGTCGGGCCCGACGGCACCGCTGTGGGCTCGGTGTCGGGTGGCTGCGTCGAGGGTGCGGTGTACGAACAGGCACAGGCCGTCGTGGCCGACGGGGAACCTGTGCTGCAGCGCTACGGGGTGTCCGACGGGGACGCCCTTGCCGTCGGGCTGACCTGCGGCGGGGTGCTCGACGTGTTCATCGAGACGGTGTCGCGGCGGACGTTCCCCGAGCTCGAGCAGGTCGCCGCCGACATCGTTGCGCACCGACCGGTGGCGGTCGTCACCGTTATCGCGCATCCCGAACCCGGGTGGGTCGGTCGCCGGCTGATCGTCCGCCCCGACGACGAGCCCACCGGCACACTCGGCTCCGGGCGGGCGGATGCCGCCGTCGTCGACGACGTCCGCGGCCTGCTCGCGCAGGGCCGCAGCACCGTGCTGACGTACGGCCCGGACGGGCAGCGGCGCGGCGAGGGCATGCGCGTGTTCGCCACCTCGTACGCGCCCAAGCCGCGGATGCTGGTGTTCGGCGCGATCGACTTCGCCGCCGCGGTCGCGCGGGTCGGCGCCTTCCTCGGCTACCGCGTCACGGTGTGCGACGCCCGACCGGTGTTCGCCACGCCCGCGCGCTTCCCCGACGCCGACGACGTCGTCGTGGAGTGGCCGCACCGCTACCTGCGTCGTCACGCCGAGGCCGGCGACATCGACGAACGCACGGTGATCTGCGTGCTCACCCACGACCCCAAGTTCGACGTACCGCTGCTGGAGGTGGCGCTGCGCCTGCCGCAGTTGGCCTATGTCGGGGCGATGGGGTCTCGCCGCACCCACGACGACCGGCTGGACCGGCTGCGCGCCGCCGGCCTGTCGGCGGCCGAGCTGGACCGCCTCGCCAGCCCGATCGGGCTCGACCTGGGCGCCCGTACGCCGGAGGAGACCGCGGTGTCCATCGCCGCCGAGATCATCGCGATGCGCTGGGGCGGCGGTGGCGAGCGGCTGTCGGGCACCGACGGCGCGATCCATCACGGTCGCGAGATCGAGCGTCGCCTGCCGCCCGCCGTCCCCGCCGCGCCCTCCGCCACGTAAACGTGGCAAAGGGACCCTTTACGGGGGGTGGGCGCCACGTAAAGGGTCGCTCCGCCACGTTCACATGGCGCAGCGCCAGCGTGGCTGCCTGGCGTCAGCCGCCGCCACCAGGGGTTGATTTCGAACCGGTTTCGTGCAAGCACTTGTCGTCGCGCCCATCTCGTCGTTGGATCAAGGTCCAGGGGTCAACGAGGAGGCGCAGATGACGCAGATCGACGTCAAGGTCGACGGGGTCACGTACTCCGACGACGTGGAACCGCGACTGTTGCTGGTGCAATACCTGCGCGAGCACCTCGGCAAGACCGGCACGGTGATCGGCTGCGACACCAGCAACTGCGGCGCCTGCACCGTGCATCTGGACGGCCGCAGCGTGAAGTCGTGCTCGGTCCTGGCAGTGCAGGCTGACGGGCACGAGGTGACCACGGTCGAGGGCCTGGCCACGAACGGCGAGCTGCACCCGATGCAGGAGGCGTTCCACGAGTCCCATGCCCTTCAGTGCGGCTACTGCACTCCGGGCATGATCATGCAGTCGATCGACCTGCTCGCAGAGAACCCTGACCCGTCCGAGCAGGAGGTGCGCGACGGCCTCGAGGGCAACCTGTGCCGCTGCACCGGGTACCAGAACATCGTCAAGGCAGTGCGGGCCGTGGCCGCGCAGGGCGGTGCCCGATGACCGCCGTCGACGACCGCCCGGCCACCGACGAGCCGCAGGGTGAGGTCGGTACGTCGCGCCGCCGCAAAGAGGACCAGCGGCTGATCACCGGCCGGACCCGGTGGACCGACAACCTGACCCTGCCCGGAATGCTGCATCTGGCGATGGTGCGCAGCCCCTTCGCGCACGCGCACATCACCTCGGTCGACCTCGAGGCGGCCCGTAGCTCTCCGGGCGTCGTCGCGGTGCTGGCCGGCAGCGACCTCGCCGCCGAGCAGGGCACCCTGCCCAACGTCTGGAACATCACGCCGGACCAGAAGACCCCGACGCACCCGTCGATGGCGGTCGACACCGTACGGTTCGCCGGTGAGATCGTCGCCTGCGTCGTGGCCCGGTCCGCGGCGGCGGCGCGGGACGCCGTCGAGCTCGTCGACATCGACTACGACGAGCTCCCGGTGCTGCTCGACACCCGGGAGGCGCTCAAGGACGAGACGGTCATCCACCCCGAGATCGGCACCAACGAGAGCGCGCACCTCGTGATGGACTTCCAGACCGAGACCAGCGTCGGCGACGTCGACGCCGTCATCGAGGCCGCTCGGGCCGACGGCATCGTGTTCGAGCGGTCGTACGAGCAGCAGCGGCTCATTCCCGCCTTCATGGAGC
>JACCVL010000102.1 GCA_013698185.1 Nocardioidaceae bacterium | reverse complement strand
CGGTCCACCCGCTCCCACCGCACCCGCCGCCAGCCGCCGTCGACCGCAACGAGCAGCGCCCGATCGGTGCCGACGTGCCAGGCCCCGTCGATGTCCGCCGCGCTGGCGAGGACCCGCTCTCCGTCATCGAGTGCAAGACGGCGACGCACCTCGTCTGGCAGCACCGGGGTTCTGCGCAGGCCTCGCACCCCTCCAGTGTGCCCCGCGCGGCCATGGCCGCGGCGCTCGTCACGAGCCCAGCCACTCCTGCAGGCCGTCCACCTGTGGCTGGCGGCGCAGCATCGCGAGGGCGTCTCGCTCCATCCGGCGGGCCAGGTCGGGACTGATCCCGCGCTCGTCGGCGACCGTCCGCAGGCTGTGCGGCGTCCCGTCGCGCCAGCCGACCCGCTCGCACACCAGGGCCCGGTGCGCCGCCGGGAGGCGGGCGAGAGCGGCCCCGAGGCGCTCCCGCAACTGCTGCCGCTCGATCGTGGCGATGGCCTGCTGTTCCGGCTCCGCGTCCGTACGCTCCCCGTACCGGCTCGCCTCGTCGACCAGATGCAACGGCTGGGCGGGCGCGGCGCAGCGCAGCAGCACCGCCACCCGTGCCTCGTCGTAACCGGTTGCGGCAGCGAGCTCCCGGACGGAGGGCTCGTGCCCGAGGCGACCCCGCAGCTCGTCGCGCACCCGTAGACACCCAGACACCTGGTCGCTGATGTGCTTGGGCACGCGGACCGATCGTGCCTGCTCGGCCAGTGCCCGGCTGATGGCCTGCCGGATCCACCACGTGGCGTAGGTCGAAAAGGTGTTGCCGCATCGGTGGTCGAACTTCTCCACCGCCCGGATCAGGCCGAAGACGCCCTCCTGCACCAGGTCGGACAGCGCGATCATGTCCCGCCGGCGGTAGCGGCGGGCGATGGCCACGACGAGACGGAGGTTGGACGTCACCAGCAGGTGTTTGGCGTGGCCGCCGTCGGCGACGTCTCGGACCAGCGAGTCGGCGACGTCGCGGCTCAGCGGCTCGCTCGAGGCAAGCCGTGCCCGGGCCACCTCACCGCGTTCGTAACGCTCCGCCGCATCGTGCACCTCAGCGCGGCTCAGCAACGGGATGCGGCTGATGTCGGCGAGATATCTGTCCCAGTCCACGTCGGCGCCTCCTCGGCATCGGACGACACCGCAGTCTGTCCAGGGCTAGGGGCCGCCGACACCCCTGCGATCCGCCGGTGTGCACGGGCCGTCGGCGCTCGCCGACCCTGTGCACGAGCGATCCGGGTGCCGTGGACGTCTGGTCAGTCGATCGAGCCGATGGCGCGCTCACGCAGCTCACGGCGATGCTGCTCCAGGGCCACCAGCTCACCGAACATTCGGTTGTAGTCGGCCGGCTGGTCGACCGGGTTGGTGCGCTGCAGCCGGGACTTGACCGCCTCGACGCGACGCGCAGCAGTCAGCTCCTGCACCCGCGCCAGCAGCGCTGCCACCAGCCTGGCGTCGGGCTCACCGGTGGTCCGCAGCGGCTCCACCGCCAGCCGGGACAGCACCGACGAAGCCTGCGCCCCGGCCCGCTCCCGTACACCGTCCAGCCAGCCGCCGTCCGCCTCGGCCGGCAGCGGGGCCGCTGCGACTGCCGCCCACACGGCCCGCAGCAGCGGGTGGTGGAAGTCGCCGCCGTCGAGCCCGGGTGGGGCGGGCATGAGCTGTGGGTACTGGACCGCGGCCTTGAGCGCCTCCCGCTCGTCGGCGAAACGCGGGTCACCGACCGGCAGCACATCGGCCGGCGCCGGCTGGTGCGACGCAGCGCCGTGCTCGCTCGGTGACTCAGCGGGCTCGACGGGTCCCTGCTGCGGGTCACTACGCCGGGTGGGCGGCGGGCGGCGCGACGCCTGCCGGACGACACCGCGGACCTCGTCGGGATCGACGCCCACCATGCCGGCCAGCTCGCGCGCAAAGGCGTCGACCTTGGAGCGGTCGCGCACGCTGGCGACCAGCCGGGCGGCCGCGCGGACCGCGTCGATGCGCCCGTCGGCGCGCTCGAGGTCGTAGCGGCCGATGACGTTGCGCAGCACGAAGCGGTACAGCGGGACCCGGCTGGCCACCAGCTCGCGCACCGACGCGTCGCCGTGCTGCAGCCTGAGGTCGCACGGGTCGAGACCACTGGCCTCGACCGCGACGTAGGTCTGGGCCACGAACTGCTGGTCGCCCTCGAAGGCCTTCAACGCCGCGCGCTGCCCGGCCTCGTCGCCGTCGAAGGTGAAGATGACCTCGCCGCGGAACTCGTCGTGATCGAGCAGCAGCCGGCGCAGCACCCGCACATGGTCGGCGCCGAAGGAGGTGCCGCAGGTGGCCACGGCGGTGGGCACCCCGGCGAGGTGACAGGCCATCACGTCGGTGTAGCCCTCGACGACGACCGCCTGTCCGGCGCGGGCGATGTCGCGCCGGGCCAGATCGACGCCGTAGAGCAGGTGGCCCTTCTTGTACAGCGGCGACTCGGCGGTGTTGAGGTACTTGGCCTCGATACGGTCGTCGTCGTAAAGCCGGCGCGCCCCGAAGCCGACCACCTCGCCGGACAGCTCGCGGATCGGCCAGAGCAACCGACCCCGGAAGCGGTCGTACAGGCCGCGGCTGCTGCGCGCGACCAGACCCGCGGTGACCATGTCGTCGTCGCGGACGTCGCGTCCGCGCAGGTGGCGCAGCAGCGCCTCGCCGGAGCGGGGGGCGTACCCGACGCCGAAGCGGGCAGCCGCGTCGCGGTCGAAGCCGCGCTCGGTCAGGAAGCGCCGGCCCGGGACGGCTTCGGCGTTCTCGGCCAGCTGGGCCTCGTAGAACAGCTGTGCCAGCCGGTTGGCCTCGACCAGGCGCTGACGCTGACCGTGGTCGCCACCGGTGCGCGGCCCGCCCTCGGTATAGCGCAGCTCGACGCCGAAGCGGGCGGCGAGCTTCTCGGCGGCCTCGACGAAGCTCAGCCCCTCGACCTGCTGCAGGAACGTGAAGACGTCACCGCCCTGGCCGCAGCCGAAGCAGTGGAAGTACTGCCGGGCGGGGGTGACGGTGAACGATGGCGTCTTCTCGTCGTGGAAGGGGCACAGCCCCTTCTGCGAGCCGCCGCCGGCGCCGCGCAGGGTGACGTAGGCCGACACCACCTCGTCGATAGCGGCGCGCTCGCGGACGAGGGCGATGTCCTCGTCTCGGATGCGGCCGGCCACGCGCGGAGTCTAGGTCGTAGAGACGAAGGCAGGGGGCGGGCCAGGGGCCGGGCTGTGCACGGCCAGCCGGTCGTGCCAGAGCAGGGCGGAGGCGTCGGTCAGGCTGGCTACCTGGTCCACCACGACGCGCAGCCGACCCGCGTCGTCGGCGGCGGCGACCCAGTCGGCGGCGAAGGGCGGCTCCAGCACGTCCGGCGCACGGTCGCACAGTGCGCCGACCAGCGCGGCCAGCAGCTCCCGCTGCCGGTCCAGCAGTGCGGCCCGGTCCTCGGTGCGCATGACGTAGTGCGCGGCGATCCCCTTGAGCACCGCGATCTCCTCCCGGGTGGCCGCAGGAACAACCAGGTCCGCCCGGTGCCGGGTGAGCGGACCGGCGCCGTACGCCGCGTGCGTCGCGCGTTGTGCCGTCTCGACGAAGCGGCCGATGAGCGCCGAGGTGAGCCACTTCAGCCCCGCCAGCGACCCTCGGCTGCCGTCGAAGCCCGCCTGCGGCCACTGCGGCAGCTCCCGCAGCCGGGACAGGGCGGTGCCGAGCCGGTCGTCGTCGAGGACAGGGAGGTACCAGTCGCGCACGGTGGCGAAGACCGCGGCACGCTCAGCGGCGTCGTCGAGACGCCCGAGGTCGATCGGACCGGCGACGATGCCGTCCTCGACGTCGTGCACGCTGTACGCGACGTCGTCGGCGAGGTCCATCACCTGTGCCTCCATGCACCTCCCGGCGCCGTCGACCCCGGCACGCACCCAGTCGAACACGGGCCGGTCGTCGCCGTAGACGCCGAACTTGTGCTCGGTACGACCGTTGGGCTCGTCCGGTGCCCAGCCCCTGGCCCACGGGTACTTGACGCAGGCGTCCAGCGTCGCCCGGGTGAGGTTGAGCCCGACGCTGCGGCCGGAGGCATCGGTGGCCTTGGCTTCGAGCCGGGTGAGGATACGCAAGGTCTGCGCGTTGCCCTCGAAGCCACCCGCTGTGTCGGTCAGCTCGTCGAGCACTCGCTCACCGTTGTGCCCGTACGGCGGGTGGCCGAGATCGTGGGCCAGCGCGGCGGTCTCCACCAGGTCGGGGTCGCAGCCCACCGCTTTGCCCAGCTCGCGAGCGACCTGTCCGACCTCGAGGGAATGGGTGAGCCGGTTGCGGACGAAGTCGTCGGTGCCGGGGCCCACGACCTGCGTCTTGGCCGCAAGCCGGCGCAGCGAGGCGGCGTGCAGCACCCGCGCCCGGTCTCGCTCGAACGCCGAGCGGCCGGTGCGCTTGGGGGTCGGCTCGTCGACGATCCGGCGCAACGCATCGGCGGGGTAGCCGGGAAGGTCGGGGGCACTGTCCATCGCGGGCAGGCTAGCCCAGCCCGGTCATCCGTCCGCGGTCCACAGGATCTCCACCTCGGTGTCGCCGGGGCACACCTCCGAGATGTTGCTGACGACCCACCGCCCGGTGATGCTCGGGCCGGTCCAGTTGGCGCCGAACGCGGTCACCCCCCGGTCCTCGTCGACGATGTCGAACGGCGACCGGGAGTAGCTGCGCCTCATCTGCTCCCTCGCGACGTGATAGGCCAGATCGGTCACGCCGATCACCCGCACGCCGTTCTCCCCGAGCACCTCCACTCGGTAGACCACGGTGCGATCGGGATAGGACAGGTTGCTCAGCTCGGCCGGGATCTTGGTCTCGGTGACATCCTTGGAGCAGCCCACGTCCGGCGCGGGTTCTGTGGTGGCGTCGTCGTCCGCAGGGGGCTCCGTCGAGCCGGTGCCACCGTCGCCAGGCTCCGGCGGCTTGGGGGTCTCCTCGGTACTGCCGGTCGCGCTACCCGGCTGGGCCGTCAACCGATCGTCGCCGGTGCACGCCGTCAGCAGCAGGCTTGCTGCCAGGCCCGCCGCGATGGCGACCGCGGCTCCGGCGCGGCGCGGGGGGGTCATGGCCGCCACCCTACGAGCGCACCGGCGCCGACGGCGACGAAGGTCGACGGGCCGGCCGAGGGCGTCGAACTCGTCACCACACTCTGAGCAGTGCCGGGCCCGGTCAGCCGCCGGAGACGGCGAGCTCCGCGCCGGGGTCGATCCGCCCGGCGTCGTCGGTGGACAGCCAGCCGTCGGGAAGCGCCACCTTCCTGGGGCTGCCCTGGCGGCCGCGGGGCGTGCCGAGCTCGGCACGGGGATAAGGCTCGGTGGCATCGAGGTCGGCGAGCAGGTCGTCGAGGCCCGCCAGACTCGACACCATGGCGAGCCGGCGCCGGACCGTGCCTCCGACGGCGAAGCCCTTGAGGTACCACGCGACGTGCTTGCGGAACTCCGTGCACCCCTTCTCCTCCCCCAGCTGCTCGCTGAGCAGCTCGGCGTGGCGGCGCATCACCGCAGCGACCTCGCCGAGCCTCGGCAGCCCCACCAGCCGCTCGCCGCGGAAGGCCGCCGCCAGGTCGCGGAACAGCCAGGGACGGCCGAGACACCCGCGTCCCACGACGACTCCCGCGCAGCCGGTCTCCTCGACCATGCGGACGGCGTCGGAGGACTCCCAGACGTCACCGTTGCCGAGCACCGGGATGGACACGTGCTGGACCAGCGCAGCGATCGCCGGCCAGTCGGCTGCGCCGGAGTAGTACTGCTGGGCCGTGCGGGCGTGCAGGGCGATGGCGGCGCAGCCGGCGTCTTCGGCGATCCGGCCGGCGTCGAGGTAGGTGAGGTGGCCGTCGTCGATGCCCTTGCGAGTCTTCATCGTGACCGGCACGCCGTACGTCGTCGCGGCCCGCACCGCGTGGTCGAGGATGTCGGCGAGCAACCGGCGCTTCCAGGGCAGCGCGGCGCCGCCACCCTTGCGGGTGACCTTCGGCACCGGGCAGCCGAAGTTGAGGTCGACGTGGTCCACCCCGTGTTCGCCGCAGAGGATCTCGACGGCCTTGCCGATGTACGCCGGGTCGATGCCGTACAGCTGCACGGACCGGGTGCGCTCGGTGGCGTCGAAGTGCAGCATCGCCAGGCTGGTGCGGTCACCCTCCACGATGCCGCGAGACGTGATCATCTCGCAGACGTAGAGACCCGCTCCCTGCTCACGGCACAGCCGCCGGAAGGCGGCGTTGGTGACCCCGGCCATCGGTGCCAGCACCACCGGTGGGCTGACCTCGAGACCACCCAGGCGCAGGGTCGACGGCAGTGCGGACATGGCACCAGTGTCGCAACCGGTTCGCGGACGGCGCTCAGCAGCCGACGAGCCGCGCGGCCAGCCACCCCTCGAGCTGGTCCAGGCCGACCCTTTCCTGGGCCATCGAGTCGCGCTCGCGGACGGTCGCGGCCTGGTCATCGAGGGAGTCGAAGTCGACGGTGATGCAGTACGGCGTGCCGATCTCGTCCTGGCGGCGGTAGCGGCGGCCGATCGCCCCGGCGTCGTCGAAGTCGATGTTCCAGCTGCGGCGCAGCCGGGCCGCCAGGTCTCGGGCCTTCGGCGACAGGTCGGCGTTGCGCGACAATGGCAGCACCGCGGCCTTGACCGGCGCCAGCCGTGCGTCGAGCTTGAGCAGGGTCCTCTTGTCGGTGCCGCCCTTGGCGTTCGGCGCCTCGTCCTCCGCGTATGCGTCCATCATGAAGGCCATCATCGAGCGGTTGACGCCGACAGCCGGCTCGATGACGTACGGACGGTAGCGCTCACCGGAGACCTGGTCGAAGTACGACAGGTCCTGGCCGGAGTGCTTGGCATGGGTGGTCAGGTCGAAGTCGGTGCGGTTCGCGATGCCCTCGAGCTCGTCGAACTCCTTGGCGCCCAGCTTGAAGCGATACTCGATGTCGACGGTGCGCTTGGAGTAGTGCGACAGCTTCTCCTGCGGGTGCTCGAACAGGCGCAGGTTGTCGGCGTCGATGCCGAGATCGGTGAACCACGCCAGCCGCGCGTCGATCCAGTGCTGGTGCCAGTCCTCGTCGGTGCCGGGCTCGACGAAGTACTCCATCTCCATCTGCTCGAACTCCCGGGTGCGGAAGATGAAGTTGCCGGGCGTGATCTCGTTGCGGAAGCTCTTGCCGATCTGGCCGATGCCGAACGGCGGTTTGCGCCGTGCCGAGGTCAGCACGTTGAGGAAGTTGATGAAGATGCCCTGCGCGGTCTCGGGCCGCAGGTAGTGCAGCCCCTCATCGGACTCGACCGGACCGAGGTAGGTCTTGAGCAGGCCGTTGAACATTCGCGGCTCGGTCCAGGCCCCGCGGGTGCCGCAGTTGGTGCAGGCCACGTCCGCGAGGTCGACGGAGTCGGGGTCATCGAGACCTTTCTTGGCGGCCTGGGCCTCCTGCAGGTGGTCGGCGCGGTAGCGCTTGTGGCAGTGCTGGCACTCGACGAGCGGGTCGACGAATGCGTCGAGGTGGCCGGAGGCCTCCCACACCCGGGTGGGCAGGATGACCGAGGAGTCCAGGCCGACGACGTCGTCGCGGCCCTGGACCATGGACTTCCACCACTGGCGCTTGACGTTGTCCTTGAACTCGACCCCAAGCGGCCCGTAGTCCCAGGCCGATTTGGTCCCGCCGTAGATCTCACCGCTGGGGAAGACGAAGCCGCGTCGCTTGCACAAGCTGACAATGATGTCCACGGACTGAGCGGGCACGGTGTCCTCCGTCCGGCCGCAGTGTCGGCAGTGGTGGGCGCGGCGGCGCGATGCGGCCGACGCGGAAGCGGCAAGGTTAGCGCTCGGCCCCCGGTCCTGCGATGGCCGCATCGGGGGCGTGGCTGCTGGTGCCGTCGCCGCCGCGGCCGAGCACCACCTCGTACGCGCTGGGCTCGTCGACGGCGGTCGACAGCAGCGGGACCGCCGACACCTTCACCTCGTAGGCAGACAACGCCCGCCGGTAGGAGCCGACGTCGGCCCAGCGGGTGCTCAGCACCCACAGCCCGGGGTCGTCCACGTTGCGGCCGAGAGTCCCCTCGACCCAGCCCGGCCGGGCGGCCAGCGCTGCCAGGGCGTGTTCGGCGCCGACAACGAAGGCTGCTACACCCTCGGGCGGCACCCGGTGGCGGGTCACGACGAGCATGGTGACGACCCTACGCCGTGACACCAGTTGACAATCATTCTCACATGAGTTGAGAATGATTGTCATGTACATGTGTCGGGGCCGAGCGCTGTCGTGTGTCGTCACCGGCCTGGCGCTGCTGGGACTGGTCGCCGGGTGTGGCTCGGGCAGCGCAGCCGACGAGTCAGCCGGTGCCGGGAACGGCACCGGGACCGCCGCGGCCTTCTATCCCCTCGCCTGGGTGGCCGAACAGGTCGGGGGCGCGAGGGTGCAGGTCGACCTGCTCACCTCCCCCGGGGTCGAGCCGCACGACCTCGAGCTCAGCCCCGAGCAGATCGCCGCGGTCACTGAGGCCGACGTCGTGCTGCTCGAACGCGGCTTTCAGCCCGCGGTCGACGACGCGGTGGACCAAGGCGCACAGGGCACGGTGGTCGACGCTGCGACCGTGGTGGATCTGCTGCCGGCCGACGACGCCGACGGCTCCGACCCGCACTTTTGGCACGACCCCATGCAGATGGCGAGCCTTGCTGATCGGATGGGCGAGGTCTACGCCGAGGCCGACCCCGCCAACGCCGAGGCCTACGAAGCGGCGGCCGACCACCTCGTCGCCAAGCTGGAGCGACTCGACGCCGACTACCGCGCCGGCCTGGCCGACTGCCGCACCCGTATGGTCGTGACCAGCCATGACGCGTTCGGCTACCTCGGCGACAACTACGACCTCGAGATGCTGCCCATCGCGGGCATCGACCCCACCGACGAGCCGTCGCCGGAGCGTCTGGCCGAGCTGGTCGACCTGGTCGAGGCCGAGGACATCACCACGATCTTCGCCGAGACGCTCGTCAGCCCGGCAGTCGCCGAGACGCTCGCCGACGAGGCCGGACTGCGGGTGGCGACGCTCGACCCCATCGAGGGACTGAGCGACCAGACGTCGGAGGCGGACTACCTTTCCCTCATGCGCGCCAACCTGGGGGCTCTCGTCCAGGCCAACGGGTGCTGAGCGGGATGGCGCAGCCAGCACTCCACGTCCACGACCTGGCGGTCGTCCTCGCCGGGCGACCGGTCGTACGCCGCGTCGACCTCGACGTCCGGCACGGCGAGTTCGTGACGGTGCTCGGCGGCAACGGATCCGGCAAGTCCACGCTGGTGCGAGCCGCCACCGGGCTGGTGCCGACCACCTCCGGAGGGGTCGAGCTCTTCGGCGCTCCGCTGGGCGACTTCCGCGACTGGCACCGCATCGGCTACGTGCCCCAGCGGCCGTCTGCTGCCTCCGGAGTGCCGGCCACCGTCCGAGAGGTGGTGAGCGCCGGGCGGCTCTCGCGGCGCCGACTGCTGCGGCGCCTCGCGCGAGCCGACCGCACGGCAGTCGACGCCGCCCTCGCAGCGGTCGACCTGGCCGACCGGGCGGGCGACTCGGTCGCAGAGCTCTCCGGTGGGCAGCAGCAGCGGGTCCTGATCGCCCGGGCGCTCGCCACCGAGCCGGACCTCCTGGTGCTCGACGAGCCGACCGCCGGCGTCGACCTGGCCCACCAGCGCCTGCTCACCGACGTGCTCGCCGCGCACTCCGTCCGTGGTGTCGCCATCGTGCTGGTCGCCCACGAGCTCGGCCCGCTGGCCAGGCTCGTGGACCGGGTCGTGGTGATGCGCGACGGGCGCGTGATCTTCGACGGCACGCCGGACGCCGAGGCAGCGGCCTTCGCGCACACCCACGACCACCACCACCCGCTCGACCCGCACGTCACCGGCCTTACCGGTGCCGACGTGCTGGGGACGGGCTGGCAGGCCGGCGGGACCCGATGAGCCTGCTCAGCTATGACTTCATGCAGCGCGCGCTCGTCGCTGCCCTGCTCACGGGCCTGGCGGCGCCGGCGATCGGCACCTACCTGGTGCAGAAGCGGCTGGCGCTGCTCGGCGACGGCATCGGCCACCTCGCGCTGACCGGCGTGGCCCTGGGGTTGTTGACGGGGCAGGCTCCACTGCTCACCGCGGTGGTCGTGGCAGTCGCCGGAGCCACCTTGATCGAGGTGCTGCGACTGCGCGGCAAGGCCAACGGCGACGTAGCCCTGGCGCTGTTCTTCTACGGCGGCATCGCCGCCGGGGTGCTGCTCACCGGGCTCGCGGGCGGTTCGGCCGCCACCCTCACCAGCTATCTTTTCGGTGCGTTGACCACCGTCTCCGACGCCGACCTCGTCCTCGTGGCCGTGCTCGCGGTGCTCGTACTGGGGATGTCGCTGGGGCTCGCCCCCCAGCTGTTCGCGGTCTGCCAGGACGAGGAGCACGCCCGGGTGTCCGGCCTGCGGGTCGACGTCTACAGCGTGGCCATCTCGGTGCTGGCCGCGGTCACGGTCACCCTTGCCATGCGTACGGTCGGGTTGCTGCTGGTGAGCGCGCTGATGGTAGTGCCGGTCGCGGCCGCCCAACAGGTGACCCGGGCCTTCCGCGCGACGCTGGCCTTGGCGATGGTACTCGGCGTCGCCGCGTCGACCAGCGGTGTGCTGGCCAGCTTCTACGCCGATACCGCCCCTGGTCCGACCATCGTGCTGGTGGCCTTGGCCGGCTTCGCGACTGCCAGCCCGCTCGGCGGTTTGCTGCGGCTCCGGCGCCGTACCCGGGCACCGTTCGAGGACGAGGACCGCACCGACGCGGCCGCCCTCGTCCACGAGCTGACCGAGCAGCATCCGCACCAGCACGGCGAGGGGTGCGGCCACGTGGCCGTCGAGCACGGTGACCACGTCGACTACGTCCACGACGGGCACCGGCACGTGCCTCATGACGACCACTACGACGAGCACTGAGGGGGCCGGGGTGTCCGGGCTGAGCAAGTTCTTCGAAGCGGAATCGTCGTCCGCCGGGCAGCGTCCAACCCGGCAGCGACAGGCGGTGAATGCGGCGCTGGGTGATCTGGAGGAGTTCCGGAGCGCTCAAGAGATCCACGGGGTGCTGCGGGCACGTGGGGAGAGGGTGGGGCTGTCAACGGTCTACCGCACCCTGCAGAGCCTGGCCGACATCGGACAGGTGGACGTGCTGCGCCTCGGCGACGGCGAGGCGCGCTACCGCCGCTGCAGCCGCGGCCACCATCACCATCTGGTGTGCCGTTCGTGCGGGCGAACCGTCGAGGTCGATGGCCCGACCGTCGAGCGCTGGGCGGAGCGGGTGGCCGCCGAGCACGGCTTCCGCGAGGTGTCGCACACGTTGGAGGTGTTCGGCACCTGCGGAGACTGCGCCTGACGTCGCCTACCCGCTCGGTCCAGTGCGGCGTTAGCGGCCACCCAGCCTGCCTACCGTCCCCTGCACCGAGTGGTGCCATCCGGGGCACCGGCGGCTCCCGGGTGACCGGATTGCACCACTCGGCGGGTGAGCGGCGGAGGCGGCTGGGCCGGCCCCTCACCACGCATTCGACGCCGTCGGTCCTGGTCAGGCCGTCCCATACCGCCGGCTGCGCCGGGCGTACTCCTCGACCGCCGCCCACAGCCGCCGCCGGTCCACGTCCGGCCACGGCACGTCGTCGAAGACGAGCTCGGCGTAGGCCGACTGCCACAGCAGGAAGTTGGAGATGCGTTGCTCCCCCGACGTACGCCAGAACAGGTCGACGTCGGGGACCTCCGGCTCGTCGAGGGCGCCCGCGAAGACCCGCTCGGTGATCTGCTCGGGGCGCAGCCTGCCGGTGGCGACCTGCTCGGCCAGTGACCGCGCGGCGTCGACCAGCTCGGCGCGGCCGCCGTAGTTGACGCACATCGTCAGCGTCAGGACGCCGTTGCCGCGGGTGAGCTCCTCGGCGGCCTCGAGCTCACGGATGACGCTACGCCACAGCCGGGGACGCCGCCCCGCCCACCGCACCCGTACGCCGAGGGCGTGCATCTCGTCGCGGCGGCGACGGATCACATCCCGGTTGAACCCCATGAGGAAGCGCACCTCGTCCGGCGAGCGACGCCAGTTCTCGGTGGAGAACGCGTACGCCGACAGGTGCCGCACGCCCACCTCGATCGCACCCTCGACCACGTCGAACAGCGCGGCCTCCCCCGCCTCGTGCCCGGCCGTACGTGGCAGCCCTCGCGACCGGGCCCAGCGGCCGTTGCCGTCCATCACGATCGCCACGTGTCCGGGGGCGGCACCGGCGGGCAGCTGCGGTGGACGGGCGCCGGACGGGTGCGGGCTGGGCGGGCGGGGTGTCCGGTCGGCACTCACGGGCGCGTCACCGGTCGACGTGGACCAACGAGCGCAGACCGCGCTCGAGGTGCCAGGCCAGGTAAGCCGCCACCAGCCCCGACGACTCGCGCCGGGTACGCGCGTCGGTGGCTGCGGCGGTGTCCCAGTCACCGGTGAGCAGCGCCGACAACAGCCGCACGGTCTCCGGCGCCGGTGAGGCGGAGCCCGGTGGACGGCACGCGGCGCAGGCCATACCTCCGGTCGGTGCGCTGAAGGCCCGATGCGGCCCGGGCGCGCCGCAGCGCGCGCACTCCTCGAAGCTCGGCGCCCAGCCGGCGACCGCCAACGATCGCAGCAGGAACGCGTCGAGCACCAGCGACGGGTCCCGCTCGCCCGCCGCGAGGACCCGCAGGCCGCCGACGAGCAACAGGAACTGCTGCACCGCGGGCTCGAGGTCCTCGCCCGCGAGCCGGTCGGCCGCCTCGAGCATGGCGGTGCCCGCGGTGTACGAGGGATAGTCCGCACCGATGGTCATGGTCATGGCGTCGAGCGTCTCGGCCTGCGTGACCACGTGCAGCGAGCGGCCCTCGGCGAGCTGCAGGTCGACGTGGCTAAACGGCTCGAGCCGGGCGCCGAACCGCGACGACGTACGGCGTACCCCCCTGGCCACCGCCCGGATGCGACCGTGCCGGCGGCTCAGGACCGTGACGATGCGGTCGGCCTCGCCCAGCTTCTGCGTGCGCAAGACGATTGCCTCGTCGCGGTAGAGACCCACGTGTGCATTGTGCCCCGCGGCCGGGCTGCGCGGTTCGCGCCGGGCGGGGGCGGCGGGCCACGCCGCCGGGCCCGCGGCGGTCAGATGACCACCGGCCGCGTGCCACGGTTGACCGCCGACAGCACCGCGCGCAGCGACGCGGTCACGATGTTGGGGTCGACGCCGACGCCCCAGACCACCTGGCCGCCGACGGCACACTCGACGTAGGCCGCAGCCGCGGCGTCGCCGCCGGAGGACAGCGCGTGCTCGGCGTAGTCGAGCACGCGTACGTCGACGTCAAGGCCGCTCAGCGCGTCGACGAAGGCGGCGATCGGCCCGTTGCCCTGCCCGTGCAGCGTGCGCGGCTCGCCGTCGACGTACACGTTGACGTCGAGCGCATCGTGTTCGCCGGCAGCCGCCGAGGTGTGCACGGAGTTCAGCCGCAGCCGGTCGTCGGGGGCGAGGTACTCGCTGGTGAAGACCCGCCAGATCGTCTCCGCCGACACCTCACCGCCGGCGGTGTCGGTCAGCTGTTGCACCACCCGACTGAACTCGATCTGCAGCCGCCGGGGCAGGTCGAGCTTGTGCTCGGCCTTCATCACGTACGCGACGCCACCCTTGCCCGACTGGCTGTTGACCCGGATCACCGCCTCGTAGGAACGGCCGACGTCATGGGGGTCGATCGGCAGGTACGGGACCTCCCAGGGGTGCTCGTCGACGCTGACGCCGGCGCCCGCGGCCTGCCGCTCGAGCGCCTCCAGCCCCTTCTTGATCGCGTCCTGGTGCGAGCCGGAGAAGGCGGTGAAGACCAGGTCGCCGCCGTAGGGGTGCCGGTCGCCGACGGGCAGCTGGTTGCAGTACTCGACCGTCCGGCGGATCTCGTCGATGCCGCCGTCCGGCGGGTTGAAGTCGATCTGCGGGTCGATGCCCTGGGTGAAGAGGTTCAGGCCGAGGGTCACCAGACAGACGTTGCCGGTGCGCTCGCCGTTGCCGAACAGGCAGCCCTCGATCCGGTCGGCACCGGCGAGGTAGCCCAGCTCGGCGGCCGCGATCGCGGTGCCGCGGTCGTTGTGCGGGTGCAGCGACAGCACGACGGAGTCGCGCGAGTCCAGGTACCGGTTCATCCACTCGATCGAGTCGGCGTACACGTTCGGGGTCGCCATCTCGACCGTGGCCGGCAGGTTGATGATCGTCTTGCGCTCGGGCGTCGGCTGCCAGACCGCGTTGACCGCGTTGCATACGTCGACGGCGAACTCGAGCTCGGTGCCGGTGTAGGACTCCGGGGAGTACTCGAAGGCGATGTCGGTGTCGCCCATGCCCTCGGCGAACTTGGCACACGTCTGCGCGCCCCGTACGGCGATGTCGCGGATGCCGTCGCGGTCCAGCCCGAACACCACGCGGCGCTGCAGCGTGGAGGTGGAGTTGTACAGATGCACGATCGCCTGCTTGGCGCCGCGGACGGACTCGAAGGTCCGTTCGATCAGCTCGTCACGGGCCTGGGTCAGCACCTGGATCGTCACGTCGTCGGGGATGACGCCGTCGTCGATGATCTCGCGGACGAAGTCGAAGTCGGTCTGGCTGGCCGACGGGAAGCCGACCTCGATCTCCTTGTAGCCCATCGCCACCAACAGCTCGAAGAAGCGTCGTTTGCGTTCGGTGCTCATCGGGTCGATGAGCGCCTGGTTGCCGTCACGCAGGTCGACGGCGCACCAGCGCGGAGCGGCGGTCATCGCGGCGTCGGGCCACGTACGGTCGGGCAGGTCGATGGGCGGGAACGCGCGGTAGCGCTGGTACGGCATGCCGCTGGGCTGCTGGGGGTGGACGGCCATGGGGGCGGGACTCCTCGGTGCAGATCCGCGAGGCGATTAGTACGGCGGATCGGGCGGTCAGGCGACCGGCGCGGCGCGACTCCGCGGCGAGGATCCGGCCTGGTCAGGCCTCGCCGCGGCGCACAAGGAGGAGCAACACGTCGCGCATGGTGGTCCGTAGCCTAACCCAGACGCCGAAACTCAGTCGACGGATGCGTCCACCTGGTGGTTGCCTGGCTGCTATGAGGACCCCCACCACCGCTGCCACCGGCATCGTGATCACCGAGCTCGACCCCTCGGCGCTGGGCGATGCCGACGCCGCCGCGCTGGCGACCCTGTCGACGGCCGCGCAGGCTGTGGACGCGCCGCACCTCGACCCCGTCGATGCCGCGTACGTACGCCGGCGGCATGCCTTCGACCACGACATGCAACCCACCCACACCCTGCTGGTCGCGCGCGACGGAGACGAGCTCGCCGGGTCTGCCGAGATGCAGGTCGCCCACTGGGACAACCCGGAGCACGCCTCTATCGAGCTGGAGGTCCACCCTGAGCACCGCGGTCGCGGTGTGGCCAGCACCCTGTACGCCCGGGTCGAGGAGCGGGCGCGCGCAGCCGGCCGCAGCAGGCTGATGGCCGACGCCTGGCTCGGCAGCGCCCAGCAGGACTTCTGGGAGCGGCACGGGTTCACCGTCGGCATGGTCGCGGCGCAGCGCCGCCTGTTCATGGCCGACCTGGACCCCGTGCACGCGAACGGTCTGCTGGCCACGGCGGAGGCCGCGTCGAGCGACTACGAGCTGGTCGACCTGCCCAACCCCGCGCCGGAGGACGTGGTGCCCGGCATGCTGGACCTGCACACCGCGATGAACGACTCTCCCCTCGACGACCTCGTGCTGGACGCCGACCAGTGGCCGGTCGAACGCTTCCGCGGGTACGAGCGAGCCATGTCGGCACGCGGCTTCCGGCTGCACCGGTTGCTGGCCCGTCGCCGCAGCGACGGCGTACTTGGTGGGCACACCGTCGTGGTGACCGAGCAGGATCGCCCGTGGCTGGGTTCACAGGAGGACACCGCGGTGGTCGCCGGGCATCGCGGGCACAAGCTGGGCCTGCGGCTCAAGGTCGCGATGCTCCAGCGACTCGCCGAGCGCGAGCCGCAGGTGCACCACATCGACACCTGGAACGCCGAGTCCAACCGGCACATGCTCGCGGTCAACGATGCGCTCGGGTGTGTCGTGGTCGGGCGAAGCGCCGAGCTCCAGCGCGTCCTCCCCTGACCCGGCGATCCGCGGATTCTGGTCGCACGATCCGCGGATTCTGGTCGCACGCCGACATCGAGCCGCCGGCCGAGGCGGGCGGCGCGCCTCAGAACCCGAGGCGGCGCAGCTGCCGCGGGTCGCGCTGCCAGTCCTTGGCCACCTTAACGTGCAGGTCGAGGTAGACCGGCGTGCCCAGGATGCGCTCGATCTGCACCCGCGCCTGCGACCCGATCTGCTTGAGCCGGGCACCCTGGTGGCCGATCACGATGCCCTTCTGGCTGTCCCGCTCGACGAACACCCGCGCCCGTACGTCGAGCAGCGGCCGGTCCTCGGGCCGGTCCTCGCGCAGCACCATCTCCTCGACCACCACCGCGATGGAGTGCGGGAGCTCGTCCCGGACACCCTCGAGGGCGGCCTCACGGATGAGCTCCGCCACGAGGGTCTCCTCGGGCTCGTCGCTGAGCTCGCCGTCCGGGTACAGCATCGGGCCGTGGGGCAGCCGGGCGGCCAGCAGGTCGCTCAAGAGGTCGACGTTGTCGCCGGCGGTCGCCGAGACCGGCACCACCTCGGCCCAGTCCACCCCGGCCCGGTGGCCCAGCGCGGCGATCGCGGCGAGGTGCTCGGCGATCCGTTGAGGCCGTACGAGGTCGGTCTTGGTCGCGACGGCAACCACGGGACGCCGTCGCAGTGCCGCGATCTCGCCGACCAGGTAGCGGTCGCCCGGCCCCACCCGCTGGTCGCACGGCAGGCAGACCCCGATGACGTCGACCTCGGCCCAGGTGCTGCGCACCAGGTCGTTGAGGCGCTCGCCGAGCAGCGTGCGCGGGCGGTGCAGCCCGGGCGTATCCACCACGATGAGCTGGCTGTTCTCCCGGTGCACGAGGCCCCGCACCGCATGCCGTGTCGTCTGCGGCCGCGATGAGGTGATCGCCACCTTGGCGCCGACCATCGCGTTGGTCAGCGTGGACTTGCCGGCGTTGGGGCGTCCGACGAAGCAGGCGAAACCACTGCGGAAGCTGTCGGAGGTCACCGGGCCATCATCTCCCACCTGTTGTGACCTCGGGTACGGGCGCGGGTGCCGGCCCGAGCCTGGCGACGAGCACCACGGCCGCGCCGATGAGCACCGCCCCGACCGCCTGCACCGCGGTCACCGACTCGCCGAGCACCGCCACCCCCAGCGCGGTTGCCACCATCGGCTCCACCAGTCCCAGTGTCGCCGCGGCAGGCGCGGTGACGTGCCGCAACCCACGGTTGAACAGCCCGTACGCCAGCACGGTAGGGACGGTCGCGAGCCAGCCGATCATGAGCAGCCCCGATCCGCTGGCCAGCCAACCCCAGTCGGCAAGGACGACCGCCGGGCTGACCACCACCGCCGCCAGGGTAAAGACTGCCGCCAACGTCGTGCCGAGGGGTTGCCGCACCCGCAGCAGGCCGACCCCGGCGGTGATGTAGGCGGCGTACGACGCGGCCGCCCCGAGGGCGAGCAGCAGCCCCGCCGTGTCGAGGCGGCCGGCACCGACCCCGACGAGCAGCACCAAGCCGACCAACCCCACCGACGTGGAGGCGAGCCAGCCGGGGGTCGGGCGCCGGGTCCGCACCGCGGCAATGAGCCCGGTCAGCAACGGGGCGGTGCCGATGGCCACCAGGGTGCTGGTGACGACACTGGTGCGCACGACCGCGGCCAGGAAGCACACCTGGAACGAGGCCTGGGCAACGGCGGCGAGCCAGACCACCGGGGCACGCAGCAGCGGAGCCAGCACCGGGACCAGCGCCGCTTGCTGGGCAGCCGAAGCCCGCTGCCGACGGGCAGCCAGCATGGCGAGGCCGATCATGAGGACCGAGGCGATGGCCAGCCGGGCACAGGCCACCGCGAACGACGAGGCATCCCCGGGCCCGAGCACCCGGGCGGTCCCGATCGTGCCGAAAAGCGCGGTCCCCGCCACGACCAGCAGCGCGCCCGGTGCCCGGCTCACGTCTGAGCGTGGCCCACGGGCCGTCCGGCGCTGTCGCCGAGCCAGACCGTGACGCCAGCGCCGGCAAGGTCGGCGAGCACCGCCAGGTCCGCCGGAGTGACCGCGTCGGCCCCGGTGACGACCGCGGCGGCCTCCAGCCCGCTGGCACCCGACGAGACCGCCATCGCTGTGGCCAACGCCAGCGCCGAGACCTGCAGAGACGGCAACGCGACCGTGACCGCGGTGTAGGTGCGGCCGTCGAGATCGCGTACGGCGGCGCCCTCGGCAGCACCGGTACGGGCCCGGCTGCTGCGTGCGAGCACCAGCAGCTTGGTGTCCTCGGGGTTGGTGCTGTCGGCACTCACAAGCCGAAACGCTATTGCAACGGCAATAGGTAGGTCTGCACCCTCCCCCCGAGCGCGCCGGTCCGGACCGTCCCGGTCAGCTCGCTCGTGGCCTCGGGCAAGGCGGCTCGGGGGTGAACGCGGCCGCGTTCACTGACTGCTCGAGGGCACATCCGCGTCGTCACCGGATCCGCCTGGCGGGGCTGCCTCGTCCCGGACGAACGTGCCGGTCCGCGCCTCGTCGGTGCCGGCGTGGGCGCCGTTGACGCGCTGCTCGACCTTGCCCACCAGCACACTGCCGATGCGGTTGCGCCGTCCCGAGGGCGCCTGGGCCTCGAAGCGCAGACCCTCGAGCTCGACAACGCTGCCCGCGATCGGCACCTTGCCGAGGTGCTTGGCCATCAGCCCGCCCACGGAGTCGACGTCCTCGTCGTCGACTCGGATACCCCACAGGTCGACGAGGTCGTCGATCGGGAAGCGCGCGCTGACCCGCACCAGCCCACCGTCGAGGTGCTCGACCTCGTCGGGCTCCACGTCGTACTCGTCGGTGATCTCCCCGACGATCTCCTCCAGGATGTCCTCGATCGTGACCATGCCGGCGGTGCCGCCGTACTCGTCGACGACGACCGCGACGTGCAGGCGCTGGGTCTGCATCTCGCGCAGGAGGACATCGACCGGTTTGGAGTCGGGCACGAACAGGCAGTCGCGCATCACCTGCTCGATACGTTCGGTGGACTCGGCGTTGCGGTTGTCGAAGACCCGGCGGATGACGTCCTTGAGATAGGCGACGCCGACCACGTCGTCGAGGTTGTCACCGATGACCGGTATCCGGCTGAAGCCCGATCGCAGTGCCAGCGACAGCACCTGCCGCAACGTCTTGTAGCGCTCGATGACGACCATCTCGGTGCGCGGCACCATCACCTCGCGCACGAGGGTGTCGCCGAGCTCGAAGACGGAATGGATCATCTGGCGCTCGCCGGACTCGATCAGCGCGCTCTGCTCGGCGAGGTCGACCATCTCGCGCAGCTCGGCCTCGGAGGCGAACGGGCCCTCGGCAAAACCCCTGCCGGGGGTCAGCGCGTTGCCGACGAGGATCAGGATCTGGGCAACGGGCCCGAGCAGCGTGGTCAGCGCGATCGCCGGCCCCGCCGCCAGCAGGGCTACCGCCTCGGCGTGCTGTCGACCGAGCGTACGAGGGGCGACCCCGATCACGACGTAGGAGATGACGACCATGACGCCGGCCGCCAGCAGGATCCGCTGCCACCAGGAGTCGAAGGCGTCGGCGACCACCAGCGCCACCAGCACGATCGCGGTCGTCTCGGCGACCATGCGCAGCAGCAGGACGGTGTTCAGGTACTTCGGGGGGTCCTGGGCAACGCTGAGCACCCGGTCGGCGCGGCCGCGGCCGGCAGCGACGAGCTCCTCGGCGCGGGCCTTGGACAGCGACGACAGGGCCGCCTCGGCACTGGCCAGCAGGCCGGCCACGACCACGAGCAGGGCACCGAGGCCAAGCATCCAGGCATCACTGCCGCTCCAGATGTCGTTGGGACTCATGGCACGGTCACGTCGCCGGCGGACCCGGGGTCGTCACGGTCGGGCCGCTGCTCCCGGACGGCCTCCCAGTCGGCGAGCAGCCGAGCCTGGAGGGCGAACATCTCCCGGTGCTCGTCGGGCTCGCCGTGGTCGTAGCCGAGCAGGTGCAAGATGCCGTGGACGGTGAGCAGCCGGGTCTCCTCGGCGGCGGAGTTCCCGTGCTCGGACGCCTGCGCCGCGGCGACCGTCGGGCACAGCGCGAGGTCGCCGAGGTAGCCGTCGGGCAGGTCGTCGACGTCGCCGTCGGCGTGCCCCGGCGTCAGCTCGTCCATCGGGAAGGCCAGCACGTCGGTGGGACCCTGCTTGTCCATCCACTGCGCGTTCAGCGTGGCGATGGTGTCCTCGTCGACCAGTCGCAGGCACAGCTCGGCGCGCGGGTGCAGCCGCATGCGCTGCATGACGAAGCGCGCCAGCACCGACAGCTCCTCGACGTCGGTATCGGTGCCGGACTCGTCCAGCACATCGACGGTCATCGCGGCCCTTGACCGCGGTACGGCACGTCGGCGCCCGGCCGGCTGCGCTGCTCCTCGTAGGTCTCGTACGCGGCGACGATGCGGCCCACCAGCTTGTGTCGTACGACGTCGTGGCTGGTCAGCAAGGCGAAGTGCACGTCGCGTACGTCGCCCAGGATGTCGCGCACCACCCGCAGCCCCGAGCGGGTGTCGGCGGGCAGGTCCACCTGGGTGACGTCGCCGGTGACGACCATCTTGGATCCGAACCCGAGCCGGGTGAGGAACATCTTCATCTGCTCCGGCGAGGTGTTCTGCGCCTCGTCGAGGATGATGAACGCGTCGTTGAGGGTGCGCCCGCGCATGTACGCCAGTGGGGCGACTTCGATCGTCCCGGCGGTCAGGAGCTTGGGGATCGACTCCGGGTCGAGCATGTCGTGCAGCGCGTCGTAGAGCGGCCGCAGGTAGGGGTCGATCTTCTCGCTCAACGTGCCGGGCAGGAATCCCAGTCGCTCGCCGGCCTCGACCGCCGGGCGGGTCAGGATGATGCGGTTGACCTCCTTGGCCTGCAGCGCCTGCACGGCCTTGGCCATCGCCAGGTAAGTCTTGCCGGTGCCCGCCGGGCCGATGCCGAACACCACCGTGTGCTTGTCGATGGCGTCGACGTAGCGCTTCTGGTTCAGCGTCTTTGGCCGGATCGTGCGGCCGCGGTTGGAGAGGATGTTGAGGCTGAGCACCTCGGCGGGCCGCTCCTGGGTCTCGGTGCGCAGCATGGAGATGGAGCGCTCGACCAGCTCGGCGCTCAGGCCCTGCCCGGTGCGGATCAACGTCACCATCTCGTCCAGCAAGCGCTCGACCAGCGCGGCCTCGGCAGGTGAGCCGGTGATGGTCACGGTGTTGCCGCGGGAGTGGATGTCGGCGACGAACTCACGCTCGACGATGCGCAGGAACTCGTCGCCCGGACCGAGCACCGACACCATCGGGATACTGGCGGGCACGGTCACGGTGTGCTGTTGCGGGGTCTGTTTCGTCGTGTGCTCAGTCATCGGCGCCCCCCGGCGGGGCCGTCCTCCTCCGTCGTACGGGGTGGTGCGGACTCTGCTCATGCTACGGGGTTGGGGCTCACTCGCGCTTCAGCCGATGAGCCGAGTCAGCCCGGGGGCCACTCCAGCCGCCGTCCGCCGAGCAGATGGGCGTGGCAGTGGAAGACGGTCTGCCCGGCGCCGGCGCCGGTGTTGAACACGACCCGGTAACCCTCGCCCAGGCCCTCGGCCGCGGCGATGTCGGCCACCGCGGTCCCGATCGCGGCGACGTCCTCGGGTGCCGCGGCGCTCAACGCGGCCAGGTCCGGCTCGTGCCGGCGCGGGACGACCAGGACGTGGGTGGGGGCCTGCGCGTTGACGTCGCGGAACGCCACCGTGCGCTCGGACTTGTGCACCACGTCGGCCGGGACGTCACCGCTCACGATCGCGCAGAACACGCACTCGGCCATGCCGCACCCTAACCACGATCCGCGGATTCTGGTCGGACGATCCGCGGATTCTGATCGGACGATCCGCGGATTCTGGTCGGACGATCCGCACCGAGTGGTGCCAACGCGGCCGCGGGGAGCCCGGCAGCAGCCCGGGATGGCACCACTCGACCGGGGGCGGCGAGGTGTCGGCCGCGGGGGCGGCCGCGGGGCGGTGGCGGGGTAGCGGCGCGGGTTCTGGACGGACCGCTGTCAACCGGTGTGGCGGCTCGCGCGTCATACCGGCATGAGGGCAGAGTTCGCGGCAGGCCCGCAAGGTGGGGCAACCGCCGCACGTACGCAGGGAGGCCAGCCGGTGGCCGCCGACGACCTGGCCGCGCCCGGAACAGCCAGACGAGCCGAGACAGCCGACGAGGCGGTCGAGCGTCTGTATGTCCAGCACTGGGCCAGCCTCGTAGGCCTGGGCACGCTGCTCGTCAGGGACCGCGAGGTGGCCGAGGACGTCGCGCAAGATGCGTTCGTCGCGCTGCATGGCCGCTGGGACCGGCTGCGCGAGCGCGAAAAGGCGTTGGCGTACCTGCGGCGCAGCGTCGTCAACGGCTGCCGCTCAGCCGGGCGGCGCAACACCCTCGCGACGCGCCACCGCCCCCAGCCCGCGCCCGACGTCGCCAGCGCTGAGTCGTCGGCACTGGTTGGCGCACGCCGCGAGGAGGTGCTCGCCGCCCTGGCCACCCTCCCGCGACGCCAGCGGGAGGTGCTCGTCCTGCGGCACTGGCTGGACCTCTCCGAGGCCGAGATCGCCTCGACGCTGCGCATCTCGCGCGGCTCGGTCAAAACCCACTCCTCGCGCGGGCTGACAGCCCTGCGCACGACTCTGGAGCGCGACGCATGAACACCCACGACGACATCGACCGCGAGCTCCGACAAGCCATCCGCTCGTACGGCAGCGGTGTGCAGCCCGCCGAGCGGCTCGGCGCGATCCGGGCTCGTACGCAGGGTGCCTCCCCAGCCGGCGCGCGTACGGGCTGGGGAGGCGGCCCATGGCTGCTGGCCGGTGGGGCGGGCGTGCTCGCCGCGGCGGTGATCGCAGCAGCAGTTGTGCTCGCCCCGTCTCCAAAGGTCACGGGTGGGGAGCCGCCCGTTGCCGCACCGTCCGAGCGTGCGATGAGCGTGTACTACGTCACCGGCGGCACGACACCCGACCACCTGGCCCGCGAGCGGGTGACCGCCGAGGACACCGGCGACCCCGGCCTGGACGCTGTCCGGGCGATGCTGGCCACGCGGCCGGCCGACCCCGACTACGTCAACGGGTACGACCTGACGACCGAGTCCGGACCGATCACAGGAGTCAACGCTGTCACGGAGACCGACGGCGTCATCACGGTGGACTTCACCCAGAGCATCTGGGACCCGTACCCCACCGTCGACTGCGTCTGCCCTGACTCGGCCACGGTCATCCAGCAGGCGGTGTGGACGGCGCAGGAGGCGCTCGGCTCACAGTCCCCGGTCGCGTTCACCGTCGATGGCCGACCGGCCCGCGGCATCTGGCTCGAGCCGACGCCCCGCCCGGTGCAGGCCGACCCAGCCGCCCTGGCGCCGATCCTGATCGACTCCCCGGCCGACGGGGCGACCGTGTCCAGCGCACAGCCCGTACGGGTCAGCGGCACGAGCGACACGTTCGAGGCCAACGTGGCGTGGGAGGTGCAACAGGGCGACGAGGTCGTCGAGCAGGGCAGCACGATGGGCGGGTCGTACGGCAAGCGCCGGCCCTTCCGCTTCAGCGTGCAGCTGGCACCGGGTGACTACACGATCCGGGCCTACGAGCTGTCGGCCGAGGACGGCAGCGTCCGGGCCGAGGACACCAAGGACGTCACCGTGGAGTAGAGCCGCCGCGTCAGCGCCAGCGGGTGCCGGCAAGGACGACCCCGGCAGCGACGGCTCCAGCGGTCGACGTACGGAGCACCGTGTCCCCCAGGCGCACCGAGCGGATCGCGGCAGGGAGCTCGTCGGCGCTGATGCCACCCTCCGGCCCGACGACGAGCACCACCTCGCCGCGGCTGGGCAGCGAGACCGCACCCAGTGCGACAGCGGCCTCCTCGTGCAGCACCAGACCGACGTCCGCGCCCGCCAGCAGCACCGACACCGCCGCAGAGTGGGCCACGTCGGTCACCTCGCAAAACCACGACCGCCGCGCCTGCTTGCCGGCCTCAAAGGCCCAGGCTCGCCACTTGGCCAGCAATCGTTCACCGCGCTCCCCCGACAGCCGCACCTGGCTACGTTCGGCGGCCCACGGCACGATCCGGTCGACGCCCACCTCGACCAGCGCCTGCACGGCGAGCTCGGCCCGCTCGCCCTTGGGCACCGCCTGCACGACGGTGAGGCGGAGCTCGGGCGCCGGCACGGACACCCGGTCGGCGGCCGAGACCCGGACCGACCGCTTGCCGACCGCGGTGACCGGCCCCTCCACGTACGATCCGCGGCCGTCGGTGATCCGCACCCGCTCGCCGACACCCAATCGGCGTACGACTGCGGCGTGATGCCCCTCGGCGCCGTCCAGAAGCAGGACCCCGTCGACATCGGCCAGCGACTCGCGCCAAAAGACCGGCAGGCTCATCGCCGCGACCGCGTCAGCGCGGGCCGAAGGCGTCGCGCAGACGTCCGAAGACGCCCTTATGCGACGGGACGAAATGGCCCGTGGGCCGCTGCTCGTCACGGAGCTCGGCGAGCTGGGTGAGCAGGTCGGACTGCTCCTCGTCGAGACGCGTCGGGGTGTCGACGACCACCCGGACGACCAGGTCGCCGCGGCCGGTGCCGCGCAGCCGGGGCACCCCACGACCGCGAACGGCGATCGACTCCCCCGACTGGGTGCCGGCGCGCACCTCGAGCGGCACGGATCGCTCGACATCGGCCGTCCCGGTGTCGGCCTCGAGCGTCGGCAGGTCGACGACGGTGCCGAGCGCAGCGGCGGTCATCGGGACGTGCACGTCGCACAGCAGGTCGTCGCCGCGGCGCGAGAAGGTCTGGTGCTGCGCCACGTCGACCTCGACGTACAGGTCTCCCGCGGGTCCGCCGCCGGGGCCGACTTCGCCCTGTCCGGTGAGTTGGATCCGGGTGCCCGCGTCGACCCCGGACGGGACCTTCACCGTGATCGTCCGGCGCGAGCGGACCCGCCCGTCGCCGGAGCACTCGGGGCACGGGTCGGGGATGACGGTGCCGAAGCCGCGGCAGGTCGGGCACGTCCGGGCGGTGCGCACCTCGCCGAGGAAGGACCGCTGCACCTGGGTGACCTCGCCACGCCCGCGGCAGGTCTCGCAGCCAACCGGCTCCGACCCCGCCGCGGCGCCAGAGCCGGCGCACCGGGTGCAGGTCACCGCGGTGTCGACGGTCAGCTCCTGGGTGGTGCCGAAGGCAGCCTCGGCCAGCTCGACCTCGAGCCGGATCAGCGCGTCCTGACCGCGCCGCATCCGTGACCTGGGGCCGCGCTGGCCGCCGCCCTGCTGGCCGAAGAACGCATCCATGATGTCGGTGAAGGTGAACCCGGCCCCGAAACCTGCCTCGCCACCCGCCCCCAGTGGATCGCCACCGCGGTCGTAGAGGTTGCGCTTGGCCGGGTCGGAGAGCACCTCGTAGGCGGCCGACACCTCCTTGAAACGGTCCTGGGTCTCCGGGTCGGGGTTGACGTCAGGGTGCAGCTGGCGGGCCAGCCGGCGGTAGGCCTTCTTGATCTGCTCGGGCGAGGCATCTTGGTCGACGCCGAGGGTGCCGTAGTAGTCGCTCATGCTCCAGCCAGGGTCACAGTGCAGGGGTGGGACAGGTCGTTGGGCTGCAATGGCGACGCGCTCACTCGTCGGTCAGGGCGCGTCCGACATAGCGAGCAACAGCGCGCACGGCCGCAATCGTCCCGGGATAGTCCATCCGGGTGGGACCGACGATGCCCAAGGTGGCTAGCGCGTCGCCCTCCGGACCGTAGCCGCTGGCGACGACAGATGTCGCTGACAGCTCCTCGTACGGCACCTCGGCACCGATGCGGACGGTCACGGCGCTGGCGTCGGTGGCCTCGCCGAGCAGCTTGAGCAGCACCACGTGCTCCTCGAGCGCCTCGAGCAGCGGGCGCATCGAGCGGTCGAAGTCGGCACCGAAGCGGGCCAGGTTGGCGGTGCCGCCGACCAGCACCCGCTCGTCGGAGCGGTCGTCGCTGAACGCCTCGACCAGCGCGCCCAGCAGCACCGCGACGGTCCGCCGGTCGGCCTCGGGGACGGCGCCGATCAGCTCACCGACCCGTTCGGCCGCCTCGGGCAGCCGCTGTCCCAGGGTCGCGGTGTTGAGCCGCGCACGCAGATCGGCGACGAGCAGGTCCGACACCGGCTCGGGCAGCTCGACGACGCGCTGCTCGACCCGACCGGTGCTGGTGATCAGGACAACGAGCAGCCGGCTCGGGCTCATCACGACAAGCTCGACATGGCGGACCGTCGAGCGGGAGAGGGTGGGGTACTGGACGATCGCGACCTGGCGGGTCATCTGTGCGAGCAGCCGAACGCTGCGTTGCACGACGTCGTCAACGTCGACCGCTCCGTCGAGGAACGACGAGATGGCGCGCCGCTCCGGAGTGGTGAGCGAACGCACCGAGACCATTCGGTCCACGAACAACCGGTAGCCCTTGTCGGTGGGCACCCGCCCGGCCGAGGTGTGCGGCTGGGCGATGAAACCCTCCTCCTCCAGGGCTGCCATGTCGTTGCGTACCGTCGCCGGTGAGACACCGAGGGTGTGCCGCTCGACCAGCGCCTTGGACCCGACCGGCTCCCGCGTGGACACGTAGTCCTCGACGATGGCGCGCAGCACGGCGAGCTTGCGGTCGTCGACCACGGGTGATCCTCCCGGTCGGCTGGCGGCGCCGTCTGGCGGACGGATGCCTCGGAGCCGTACGGCTCACCTGGCACTCCGTACGGGTGAGTGCCAGTCTACGACCCATGGGCAACGACTGGGTCGAGGTCGCCGACCGCTGCTTCGTCCGGCGCTACCCCGAGTGGGACCTGTCGGTCACCGTCACCGCGGGCAGCGAGGCCAGCCTCGTCGTCGACACCCGGGCGACCGCGGCCCAGGGTGTCGAGCTGCGGGCCCAGGTCGCCGAGCTGCCGGTGCCACCGGTGGGCTTCGTGGTCAACACCCACGTGCACTTCGACCACGCGTGGGGCAACGCGGCCTTCGCTGGGCTTCCGGTGTGGGCGCACGACAACGTGCTGGCCGACTGGGACAGCTACGTCGCGCGATTCCGGGGCTCGGTACGCGACGCGCCCGACGAGGCCGCGACCAGGGCGCTCTTGAACACCCCGCTCGCCCCGCCGGACCGCAGCGTGACGTCGGTCGCGTTGCTCGAGCTGGGTGAGCGGCACGTCGAGCTCGTGCACCCCGGTCGCGGTCACACCGACGGTGACCTCGTCGTCGTGGTGCCCGACACCGACCTGCTCTGCGCCGGCGACCTGGTCGAGCAGTCCGGACCGCTGTGGTACGGCGTCGACTGCTGGCCGCTGGAGTGGGCGCAGACTCTCGAGCTGGTCGTCGGACTGATGAGCGACGCCACCGTCGTGGTCCCCGGTCACGGTGACCGGGTGGACAAGGACTTCGTGCTGCAGCAGCGGCTGGACGCCTCTGACATCGCCGGGCAGATCCAGCAGCTTGCCGCCTCCGGCGTGGCAGTGGACGACGCGCTGGCGCGCGGCACCTGGCCGATCGCCGCCGAACGGCTCGGCGACGCCGTACGGCGGGGGTATGCCCACCTCGGTCGCTGACCTGCCTGGCGCACCGGCGCGGTTGCCTCGCCGCACGCTCCCCGGCGCGTAGCCTCACGCCGGTGTCCGGATCCCCTCGCACCGGCAAGCCCGGGTTCGACCGTTACGGCAGCGACGTGCTGGCCGGCGGCGGTGCGCCGAGCCACCCGATCCGACCCGCCACCACGGCCGTCGACGCCGTACGCGGGCTCGTCGTGGAGGAGGTCATGACCGGTTGGTGCGGTGCCGTCGTCCGCTCCGACCGCGACCTGCACACCGTCGAGCTGGAGGACCGGCAGCACCGCCGGCGCACCTTTCCGCTCGGGCCCGGTTACCTGCTCGACGGCAAGCCGGTCTTCTTGCGCGCCCCCCAACGGCGTCCGCCGCCCACACCCACCCGCACCGCGTCGGGGTCGGTGGCCGTTGTCGACCAACGCGCCCGGGTGGCCAGAGCGAGCCGCATCTACGTCGAGGGCCGCCACGACGCCGAGCTGGTCGAGAAGGTGTGGGGTGCCGACCTGCGGGTGGAGGCAGTGGTCGTGGAGTACCTGGAGGGGGCAGACGACCTCGGCGAGCATCTCGCGGCGTTCCGTCCCGGCCCCCATCGCACGGTCGGTGTGCTGCTCGATCACCTGGTGCCCGGCTCGAAGGAGAGCCGCATCGCCGATGCCGTGCGACGCGGCCGCTACCGGGAGCACGTGCTCATCGTCGGCCACCCCTACCTCGACATCTGGCAGGCCGTGAAGCCGCAACGACTCGGCCTCGAGACCTGGACACGCATCCCCCGGTCGGTGCCGTGGAAGCACGGCGTCTGCCAGGCGCTCGGCTGGCCGCACCGCTCGCAGACCGACATCGCCGACGCCTGGCGGCGCATCCTGGCGAGCGTCTCGTCGTACGCCGACCTGGAGCCGGCCCTGCTGGGTCGGGTGGAGCAGCT
>JACCVL010000087.1 GCA_013698185.1 Nocardioidaceae bacterium | reverse complement strand
CCGCGTGCCTGACGACACCACCACCACCACCACCGACGACGAGCAGCCCGAGCCCGTCCAGCGCATCCAGCCGGTCGAGCTGCAGCACGAGATGCGGCGCAGCTATCTCGACTACGCGATGAGCGTGATCGTCGGGCGGGCCCTGCCGGACGTACGCGACGGCCTCAAGCCGGTGCACCGGCGGGTGCTGTACGCGATGTACGACGGCGGCTTCCGGCCCGACCGCGGGTTCTCCAAGTGTGCCCGTGTCGTCGGTGAGGTGATGGGTCAGTACCACCCCCACGGCGACACCGCGATCTACGACACCCTCGTCCGGCTGGCCCAGCCGTGGGTGATGAGGGCGCCACTGGTGCAGGGGCAGGGCAACTTCGGCTCGCCGGGCAACGACCCTGCCGCGGCGATGCGCTACACCGAGTGCAAGATGGCGCCGCTGGCCATGGAGATGGTCCGCGACATCGACCGAGACACCGTCGACTTCCGGCCCAACTACGACGGCCAGGGCTCCGAGCCGGTCCTGCTGCCGAGCCGGTTCCCCAACCTGCTGGTCAACGGGTCGGCCGGGATCGCGGTCGGCATGGCCACCAACATCCCGCCGCACAACCTGCGGGAGGTCGCCGACGGCGTTCAGTGGGCCCTGGCGCACCCTGACGCATCGCGGGCCGAGCTGCTCGAGGCGTTGTTGGAGCGGGTGAAGGGACCCGACTTCCCGACCGGGGCGCTGATCGTCGGTACCGACGGCATCGAGCAGGCCTACCGCACCGGCCGAGGCTCGGTGACGATGCGCGCGATCGTGACCGTCGAGGAGGACCGCGAGGGCCGCACCACCCTGGTCGTGACCGAGCTGCCGTACCAGGTCAACCCCGACAACCTGGCGCTCAAGATCGCCGAGCTCGCCGACTCCGGCCGGGTGCAGGGCATTGCCGACGTGCGCGACGACTCCTCGGACCGTACCGGCCGCCGGCTGGTCGTGGTGCTCAAGCGCGACGCGGTCGCCCGGGTGGTGCTGAACAACCTCTACAAGCACACCGATCTGCAGTCGAACTTCTCGGCGAACATGCTCGCGCTCGTAGACGACGTGCCGCGGACGCTGCCGTTGGACGCCTTCGTCAGCCACTGGGTGGCTCACCAGATCGAGGTCATCCAGCGCCGCACGCGCTTCCTGCTGCGCGAGGCGCAGGAGGCCGCCCACATCTACCGCGGACTCGTCAAGGCGCTGGACGCCCTTGACGAGGTGATCGCGCTGATCCGCCGCAGCCAGACCACCGATGAGGCGCGGGAGGGGCTCAAGGAGCTGCTCGAGATCGACGACGTGCAGGCGCAGGCGATCCTGGACATGCAGCTGCGCCGGCTGGCGGCCCTGGAGCGCCAACGCATCATCGACCGGCTGTCCGAGCTGGAGGCGACCATCGCCGACCTCGAGGACATCTTGGCCAGCGAGCCTCGGCAGCGCTCCATCGTGTCCGAGGAGCTCGCCGTGATCGTCGACAAGTACGGCGACGATCGGCGCAGCCAGCTCATCCCCGCTGACGGTGATCTGTCCATGGAGGACCTCATCCCCGACGAGGACATCGTCGTCACCATCACCCGGGGTGGGTATGCCAAGCGCACCCGGACCGACGCCTACCGACTGCAAAAGCGCGGCGGCAAGGGCGTTCGCGGCGCCGCACTGCGCGGTGACGATGTGGTCGAGCACCTGTTCGCGACCACCACGCACCACTGGATCCTGGTGTTCACCGACCAGGGCCGGGTCTATCGGACCAAGGCCTACCACCTGCCCGACTCGTCGCGGGACGCCAAGGGCGGCCACGTCGCCGGGCTGCTCAGCTTCCAGCCCGACGAGCAGATCGCCGAGGTGTTGGCGATCCGGGACTACGAGCAGGCTCCGTACCTGCTGCTCGCCACCCGCAACGGGGTAGTCAAGAAGACCCGGCTCACCGAGTACGACTCGCCCCGGCAGGCCGGACTCATCGCGCTGAACTTCCGTGCCGACGACGACGCGCTCATCGGCGCCGACCTGGTGTCGTCCGACGACGAGGTGATGCTGGTGTCCCGCAAGGGCCAGGCGGTGCGTTTCGTCGCGGACGACGACGACCTGCGCCCGATGGGGCGGGTCACCGCCGGCGTCACCGGCATGCGACTGCGGCGGGACGACCAGGTGCTGGCGATGTGTGTGATCAGGGCCGGTGAGGAACACGCCGGGCAGTACCTGTTCACCGTCACCGACGCCGGCACCGCCAAGCGGTCGGCGGTGGGCGACTACCGGTTGTCCAAGCGCAACGTCAGCGGGGTCCTCGTCATGCGGCTCACCGACGCGCGCGGCGGTTTGGTCGGGGCTGTGGTGGTACGCGAGGGTGATGAGGTGATGGCGATCCGGGCGTCGGGGCAGGTGACGCGCAGCGCCGTGGCCGGTGTCCCGGCCAAGAACCGTGTCACCATGGGCGTCAAGTTCGTCGACGTGGCGGCCGAAGACCAGGTCGTCGCCATCGCGCGTAACGACGAGAAGGACGTTGCTGAGGCGCTGACCGAAGCCGAGGCGGGGGACATCGAGGAGCAAGACTCCCCGTCGACCGACGACGACCCGCAGGAGACCGCATGAGCGACCGCCAGCCCGACCAGGGCTCGCCGCTGTTCCCACGGCGCACGCTGTCGGGACCGGCTGCTCCCCCGGCCAGCAGCGGCGGTCCCCCGACCGAGAACATGCCCAGAGTCGACGACCGACCGGCGCCCTCGGGCCAGCAGCAGGCACGAGGCTCCACGCTTGTCGACGCGCCGAGTGGGTCCCGCCAGGCCCCCACCGCGAAGCCCGCGGGCCCGAGCACCGGCGGCCCCACGACCCCGGCAACGACCCAGGCGCGACCCGAGTCCCGGGAGCAGCCGAGTCCCAAGCCCGGCAGGGCCTCACGCAAGCAGCCGCGCAGGGCCCGGCTCCGCGCCGTACGCCTCGACCCATGGTCGGTCATGAAGATGGCCTTCGCCCTGTCGATCGCCTTGGCCATCGTCACCGTGGTCGCGGTGTTTATCGTGTGGACCGTGCTGGACTCCGCCGGCGTCTGGGACTCGATCAACTCCAGCGTGGACACGGTGGTCGACGCCGACGGCGGCGAGGGCTTCGACATCCAGCAGTGGGTCGGCCGGGGCCGCGTCATGGGTGTCACGCTGCTGGTGTCGGTGGCGAACGTCGTCCTGCTGACAGCGCTGGCGACCTTGGCCGCATTCGTCTACAACCTCGCGGCCGCCCTGCTGGGCGGCTTCGAGGTCACTCTGGTCGAGGACCGGTGAGCGGCAGCCGGTGCAGATCGGCTAGCCTTTCGCGGGCCGATCGAGGCGGCTAGGGGCCTATAGCTCAGCACGGTTAGAGCGCTTCCCTGATAAG
>JACCVL010000077.1 GCA_013698185.1 Nocardioidaceae bacterium | reverse complement strand
ACGCCGAGCGGGCCGCGGCCTTCAGCGCGAAGGTTCGAGACATCTCCGAGCTGCTCGCCGAGCTGGGGCCGGTGGCCGAGCGGCACCCGATCGACGCCCGCGTCGCCTACCACGACGCCTGCCACCTCGCGCACGCCCAAGGCATCCGGACCCAGCCGCGGGACGTGCTGAGGGGCATCCCCGAGCTCACCGTCACCGACGTCCCCGAGGCGGAGATCTGTTGCGGCTCGGCCGGGATCTACAACCTGGTCCAGCCGGAATCCGCCGAGGAGCTCGGGCGGCGCAAGGTCAAGCACATCACCAGCACCGCTCCGGACGCCGTCGTCACGTCCAACGCCGGCTGTCTGCTGCAGATCCGTCGCTACCTCGACGCCGGCGTCCCGCTGTTCCACCCCGTCCAGCTCGTCGATGCCTCTATCCGCGGTACCGACCCCATCCACGCGGCACGAGCCACCGAGCCGACGTCCTCCGCCCGGGCCGGCTGAGCGGCGCGAACCCAGCCCCGGGACCTGTTCCGTCGGCACACTCACCCAAGGAGAGCTCATGTACGAGCAGATCTTCGACCCCGTGGGCGACTCGCTCGCCCTGTCCTCGCTGTTCGCCGTGCTGCCACTGCTGACCATCTTCGTACTCCTCGGCGTGCTGCGGATGAAGGCCCAGTGGGCAGCGCTCATCGCACTCGTGGTGGCGCTGGTGGTCGCGATCGTCGTCTACTCGATGCCGATCGGCCAGGCGCTCAGCACCGCAGCCGAGGGCGCAACGTTCGGCCTGTTCCCGATCATGTGGATCGTCGTGAACGCGCTGTGGATCTACAACATGACGGTCGCGACCGGGCACTTCGACGTGCTCAGACGCTCCTTCGGGACCGTGTCCAGTGACCAGCGGATCCAGGCGGTCATCATCGCCTTCTGTTTCGGCGCCCTGCTGGAGGCGCTGGCCGGCTTCGGCACCCCCGTCGCGATCAGCTCGGTCATGCTCATCGCCCTCGGTTTCCCCGCCATCAAGGCCGCGACGGTGGCCCTGGTCGCCAACACCGCACCGGTGGCGTTCGGCGCGATCGCCGTGCCCATCACCACGCTGGCCGAGCTCACCGGACTGCCCGTCAGCGAGCTCGGCGCGACGGTCGGCCGCCAGACGCCGATCCTGGCGCTGTTCGTGCCGCTGGTGCTGGTGTTCCTGGTCGACGGACGCCGCGGTCTGCGCCAGACGTGGCTGGCGGCGGTAGTGGTCGGTGTCGTGTTCGCCGTCGGCCAGTTCATCTCCTCCAACTACCTGTCGGTGGAGCTCACCGACATCGTCGCGGCGCTGGCCTCCGCCGCGGCTGTGGTCCTGCTGCTGCGCGTCTGGCAGCCGTCGGAGGTGCTCACCGCGGAGCGGCTCAGCGAGGAGGAGATGCAGGGCCAGATCAGCACCGCCACCTCATCCGCCCACGCCGTGGAGACCGGCAGCTCGCGCGGCCAGGGGCGGGAAAGCAGCGCCGGCAGCCACACGGCAACGTCGTCGGACTCCGACGCCGCCGGCCAGCAGACGGACGGCTCCCACAACGACGCCTCGCGCGATGCCGGCAGCGACGTCTTCAAGGCCTACCTGCCGTACCTGGTCATCATCGTGGTGTTCTCCGTGGCCCAGATCGGCCCGGTGAAGACACTGCTCGAAACCGGCATCATCGAGTTCGCCTGGCCAGGGCTGGACATCGTCACCCCGACGGGCGAGCCGCCGGCGGCGGCCACGTTCAGCTTCAACTGGCTGCCGGCGGCGGGCACCCTGCTGCTGTTCTCCGGGCTCATCACCATGGCGGCGCTGTCACTGTCACCCGGCCGGGCGGTCAAGGCCTACGGAGAAACCCTGGACCAGCTGAAGTGGGCCATCTTGACGGTGGCCGCGGTGCTGGCGCTGGCCTACGTCATGAACTTCTCCGGCCAGACCATCACCATCGGCCAGTGGATTGCCGGTTCCGGTGCCTTCTTCGCCTTCCTGTCCCCGGTGCTCGGCTGGCTCGGCGTCGCGGTGACCGGGTCCGACACCTCGTCCAACGCGCTGTTCGGGACGCTGCAGGTGGCCGCCGCCAAGGAGGCGGGGCTCAGTGAGGTCCTGCTCGCCTCGGCGAACTCCTCCGGCGGTGTGCTCGGCAAGATGATCTCGCCGCAGAACCTGGCGATCGCCGCCGCCGCGACCGGGATGGCGGGCAAGGAGGGCGACCTGTTCCGCAAGGTGCTGGGCTGGTCCGTCGGTCTCCTGCTGATCATGTGCGTCCTGGTCTACCTGCAGTCCACCCCGGTGCTGGCCTGGATGCTGCCGTGACCCCTGGGCGCTCGCCACTGCGGATCGTGGTGGCGCCCGACAAGTTCAAGGGCAGTCTCACCGCCGTGCAGGCGGCCGAGTCGATGGCCGATGGGGTCCTCCGCGCCGAGCCGGCGGCCGTGGTGCTGAGCCTGCCGGTTGCCGACGGCGGGGAGGGCACCGTGGCTGCGGCCGTCGCGGCGGGATTCTCCCGCCGCGAGGTCACGGTTCGTGGCCCCACCGGCGACGACGTCTCGGCCTCCTTCGCCGTGCGCGACACCACTGCGGTGATCGAGATGGCGGAGGCGTCCGGGCTCGGCAGGCTGCCCGGTGAGATGCCCGCGCCACGCACGGCCTCGACGTACGGCACCGGGCAGCTCGTCCTGGCGGCGCTCGACGCAGGAGCCCGCGACATCGTGGTGGGGATTGGCGGCAGCGCGACCACCGACGGCGGGGCGGGGATGGCGCAGGCTCTCGGGGCTCGGTTGGTCGACTCCGCCGGTACGGAGCTGTCCGCGGGCGGGGCGGCCCTGCGCGACCTCGACCGGATCGACGTGGCCGGCTTCGACGAGCGGGTCGCCGACACCCGGTTTACGGTCGCCAGCGACGTGGACAATCCGCTCGTCGGTACCCATGGAGCCGCCGCCGTCTACGGGCCGCAGAAGGGGGCGTCCGCTGACGACATCGACGTGCTGGATGCAGCCCTTACCCGTTATGCCGAGGTGGTCGGACGAGACCTCGGGGTCGAGGTGGCCCAGCTGGCCGGGGCCGGGGCGGCCGGTGGGCTCGGCGCCGGGGCCATCGCGTTCCTCGGGGCAGAGATCACCTCCGGTATCGAGCTGCTGCTGGACGTGGTCGGCTTCGGCGAGGCACTGCGCGACGCCGACCTCGTGCTGACCGGCGAAGGGTCGCTGGACGAGCAGAGCCTGTCGGGCAAGGCGCCGATCGGGGTGGCCCGCGCCGCCTCCCCGTCGGGAGTCCCTGTCTTCGCCCTGTGTGGCCAGGTGACGGTGACAGCCGCCCAGCTCAGCGGCGTCGGCATCGACCGAGCCTGGAGTCTGCTGGACCTGGAGTCCGACGTCGAGCGCGCCCAGCAGGAGGCGGCTATGTTGCTGACCCAGTTGGCCGAGCGCGCGGTACGCGCCTTTGCGGCGCCATCTGAGGACGCCAATGAACCAGCACGAGCAGAAGGGACCACACGGACACCATGACGACATCGACAACCGCGGTCGAGGGCGTGGAGATCGGCGCCGACCCGCGACCGGACGTGTTGACCACGGAGGTGCTGGCCTGGCTTGCGGAGCTGGAGCGCGCCTTCGGAGCTCAGCGCATCTCGCTGCTGGACCGCCGCCGCGAACGCCGCGCCGAGCGCACCGGCGGCGCCACCTTGGACTTCCTGACCGACACCCAGCACGTCCGTGACGGTGACTGGGCGGTGGCGCCGCCACCGCCCGCGCTGCGCAACCGACGGGTCGAGATCACCGGCCCGACGGATGCCAAGATGCTGATCAACGCCTTCAACTCCGGCTCGACCGGTTTCATGGCCGACTTCGAGGACTCCAACACTCCGTCGTGGGACAACCTGGTCCAGGGTCAGGCCAACCTCAGTGCCGCGATCGCGAGGACGCTGACCTACACCTCGCCGGACGGCCGGGACTACACGCTCAACGACGAGATCGCCACCCTGCTCGTGCGCCCCCGTGGCTGGCACCTGCACGAGCGGCACCTGCGGGTGGACGGCGAAGTGATGTCCGGCAGCCTGTTCGACTTCGGGGTCTTCGTCTTCCACAACGCACAGACGCTGGCCGAGCGCGGGTGGGGACCGTTCTTCTACCTGCCCAAGATGGAGAGCCACCTCGAAGCCCGGCTGTGGAACGACGTCTTCAGCCTGACCGAGGAACGGCTGGGCCTCGAGGCCGGGACCATCAAGGCCACCGTCCTCATCGAGACCCTGCCCGCGGCCTTCGAGATGGACGAGATCCTCTACGAGCTGCGCGAGCACTCCGCCGGTCTCAACGCCGGCCGCTGGGACTACCTGTTCAGCGCCATCAAGACCTTCCCCGAGCGTCCGGAGTTCGTCCTTCCCGACCGCAACAGCGTCACGATGGCCGCCCCGTTCATGACCGCCTACGCCACGTTGCTGGTCAAGACCTGCCATCGTCGCGGCGCCCACGCGATGGGGGGGATGGCGGCCTTCATCCCCAGTCGCCGCGACGCCGAGCTGAACGAGAAGGCGCTGGCGAAGGTGCACGAGGACAAGCGCCGTGAGGCGACCGCCGGGTTCGACGGGACGTGGGTCGCCCACCCCGACCTCGTCCCGGTGGCGATGGAGGAGTTCGACGAGGTGCTCCAGGGCCGCGACAACCAGGTGGACCGTCAGCGTGACGACGTCACGGTCACCGCCGCGGACCTGCTGGACGTCTCGTCGGCCGAGGGCCAGATCACTGAGGAAGGGCTGCGCAGCGACGCCAACGTCACTATCCAGTACGTGTCGTCCTGGCTGCGGGGCAACGGCGCGGCCGGCATCTACAACATGATGGAGGACGCCGCCACGGCCGAGATCGCCCGGTCTCAGCTGTGGCAGTGGATCCATCACGGTGTCCCGCTCGTCGACGGCCGGCAGGTGACCCGTGAGCTGGTGCGCACGCTCGCCGCCGAGGAGCTCGACAAGATCCGCGGGGAGGTCGGCGAGGAGTTCTTCGCGAAGAGCCGGGCAGACGACGCCATGGTCATCTTCGAGCAGGTCTGCCTCGGCGAGGAGCTGGTGGAGTTCCTGACGCTCCCGGCGTACGAGCTGCTGGACTGACGGCGGGAGGCTGAGCGCCGTGCGCGTTGCCCTGTTCGTGACCTGTCTGGCCGACACCCTCTTCCCGTCGGTCGGTCAGGCAACCGTGCGGTTGCTGGAGCGCCTCGGTCACGAGGTGGTCTTCCCGTCCGAGCAGACCTGCTGCGGGCAGATGCACATCAACACCGGCTACCAGCGTGAGGCGGTGCCGCTGGTGCGCCGTTTCGTCGAGCAGTTCGAGCCGTACGACGCCGTCGTGGCGCCGTCGGGGTCGTGCGTCGGCTCGGTACGCCACCAGCATGCGATGGTGGCGCGCCGGGCCGGCGAGGAGGCGCTCGCCCTACGGGCGGAGTCGGTGGCCGCACGCACCTACGAGCTGTCGCAGCTGCTCGTCGACGTGCTCGGCGTCGAGGACGTCGGCGCCCACTTCCCCCACCGGGTCACCTACCACCCGACCTGTCACTCGCTGCGGCTGCTCCGGGTGGGCGACGCCCCGCTGCGGCTGCTGCAGCAGGTGCGCGGGATCGAGCTGGTCGAACTGCCCGACGCCGACCAGTGCTGCGGATTCGGCGGCACCTTCGCGGTGAAGAACGCCGACACCTCCACCGCCATGCTCGCCGACAAGATGCGCCACGTGCTCTCGACCGGTGCCGAGGTCTGCTCCGCGGGCGACTCGTCATGCCTGATGCACATCGGCGGCGGTCTGTCCCGGTTGCGCTCAGGCACCCGCACGCTGCACCTGGCCGAGATCCTCGCCTCGACCGAGAAGGAGCCGGCATGACCAGCACCTTTCTGGGCCTGCCCACGGTGGCGGCCACCGATACCGAGCACCTGCGAGGCGAGCCCTTCCCCGTCGCTGCGCGGCGGGCGCTCGCCGATGGGCAGCTGCGGGCCAACCTCGGCCGCGCCACCCGCACGATCCGCGCAAAACGTCAGGCCGTGGTCGACGAGGTCGACGACTGGCAGGAGCTGCGCGAGGCGGGACGCGCCCTCAAGGCCGCCACCATGGCGCGCCTCGACGAGCATCTCGAGCAGCTCGAGGCCGCGGTCACCGCACGCGGCGGCACGGTGCACTGGGCCCGCGACGCCGCCGAGGCGAACGCGGTCGTCACCGAGCTCGTCCGGGCCACCGGCTCCGACGAGGTGGTCAAGGTCAAGTCCATGGCCACCCAGGAGATCGGGCTGAACGAGGCACTGGCGTCAGCCGGGATCGCGGCGCTGGAGACCGACCTCGCCGAGCTCATCGTGCAGCTCGGCAACGACCGGCCCAGCCACATCCTGGTGCCCGCGATCCATCGCAACCGCGCGGAGATCCGGGAGATCTTCCGCCGGGAGATGCCCGGGGTCGACCCGGACCTAACCGACGACCCCCGCCAGCTCGCGATGGCCGCCCGCCGCTTCCTGCGCAGCAAGTTCTTGTCCGCACGGGTGGCGGTGTCGGGGGCGAACTTCGCCGTCGCCGAGACTGGGACGCTGGCGGTGGTGGAGTCCGAGGGCAACGGCCGGATGTGCCTGACACTCCCGCAGACGCTGATCACCGTGATGGGCATCGAGAAGCTGGTCCCCGCCTGGCAGGACCTCGAGGTGTTCCTCCAGCTGCTCCCGCGCTCGTCCACCGGCGAGCGGATGAACCCTTACACGTCGATGTGGACGGGAGTGACGCCCGGCGACGGCCCGCAGGACGTCCACCTGGTGCTTCTCGACAACGGCCGCACAGCCACCCTGGCCGACGAGGTGGGGCGCGAGGCGCTGCACTGCATCCGGTGCTCGGCCTGCCTCAACGTCTGCCCCGTCTACGAGCGGGTCGGCGGCCACGCGTACGGCTCGGTCTATCCCGGCCCGATCGGTGCCGTGCTCTCCCCACAGCTGACCGGGGTTGAGCAGAACGCGACGCTCCCGTACGCCTCCAGTCTGTGCGGGGCGTGCTTGGACGTCTGTCCGGTCAAGATCGACATCCCCTCGCTGCTGGTGCACCTGCGGGCTCAGCACGTGGAGCAGCACCGGGCGACCCACCGGCTGCCCAGCCCCGAGGCGGTCACGATGGCGGCGGCAGGCTGGGTGATGGGCGACGAACGGCGCTTCGCCGCCGCGCAACGCGCCGGTGGCGCCGGCCGACTGCTCGGCGGGCGGCGCGGTGTGATCGCCACCCTGCCCCCGCCACTGGCGGGCTGGACCTCCAGCCGCGACCTGCCCGCCCCGCCGGCCGAGTCGTTTAGAGCCTGGTGGCGGCGCACCCGCGGGGAGGTCTCATGACGAGCGGCGGGGTCACCGCGCGGGACGAGGTGCTCGGCCGGGTGCGTGCCGCGCTGGGCGAGCTGCGGGGCACTCTGCCGGGCGTGCCACGTAGCTACCACGGCGCCGGGGCCGGACCGGTCGACCTCGACCTGCTGGTGGACCGGCTGCGCGACTACCACGCGCTGGTGCGTACCAACGGCGACGGGCACACGGTGGCCGGCCTGCTGGCCGACGCGGTGCGCGAGCGCGGCGCACGCAGCTTCGTGGTGCCGGCGGGCGTACCCCCGGCGTGGCTCGAGGCGCTCGGCAGCGGCGTGCTCGTCGACGACGGCACCCTCACCCCGGTCGACCTGGACGCCGTCGACGGGGTCGTCACCGGGTGTGCGCTGGCGATTGCCGAGACCGGGACGATCGTCCTCGACGCCTCCGCGGACCAGGGGCGCCGGCTGCTGAGCCTGGTGCCCGACTACCACCTGTGCGTCGTGAGGGAGGAAGACGTCGTGGCGACCGTGCCGGATGCGGTGGCCCGGCTCGATCCCACCCGGCCGCTGACGTGGATCAGCGGCCCGTCGGCGACCAGCGACATCGAGCTCGAACGGGTGGAGGGGGTACACGGTCCGCGGACGCTCGAGGTCATCCTCGTCCCCGCCGCGGCCGACCCCCGGCCGCCGAGTACGCCGGGTCAGTCGTCGGAGGCACCCGTCCAGTCGTAGAGCAGGAACGTGCCGTCGAAGGTGCCCACGACCCGACGGAGCGCTTCGCCTCGACGTGAGGCAGCGGTCTTTCCATTCCCCTTGTGCGATCCCACTGCCGTCCGTACGGTCGGAGGCTGATCACTCCGCGGCGGAACGCCTAATCCCACCCGGCCGTCGCGGCCCCTTGACCTAGACAATCCGAATCTGGGTGGGAGCGGAGGACCCACGTACGTCGGCGACGGGACGGCTCAAGCCGTCTCGCGCCTTGGGGTGAAGTCGCGACACTGCGGCCGGGCGCTCTCCAGTCCGAACCCGACAGCTTACTTCGCAGGCGCTCGGAGAGGGATATCTCATGAGCTACGCCCCCCGTCACCGCGCCCAGAAGCCGGCGCGCCGGACCCCGCGGATCGCCGCAGCAACGGTCACCGTGGCCACGGCAGTCGCCGCACCCGTGATCGGCCTGGCCGGCCCGGCCGAAGCCGCTGACGACAGCACCTGGGACGCGCTCGCGCTGTGCGAGTCCAGCGGCAACTGGAGCATCAACACCGGCAACGGCTACTACGGCGGTTTGCAGTTCTACCAGCCGACGTGGGAGGGCTACGGCGGCACGCAGTACGCCCCGCGCGCCGACCTCGCCTCACGCGAGGCCCAGATCGCGATCGCCGAGAAGGTGCTGGCGGGACAGGGTTGGGGCGCCTGGCCGGCGTGCTCGGCCGAGCTCGGCCTCAGCAGCGCCGACGCCTACGGCACGCCCAGCGCGCCGAGCACCGCGGCACCGGTCGAGACCACCGCGACCAGCGACCACAGCCACGCGGCCACCGGGTCGTCCGGCGGTAACTACACCGTGCAGGCGGGGGACACCCTGTCCCTGATCGCCGACCGGATGGGCATCGCCGGTGGCTGGCAGGCGCTCTACAACGCCAACACCAGCGTGGTCAGCGACCCGGGCCTGATCTACGTGGGCGAGACGTTGCAGCTGCCCTGACCCGCGGTACTGCGCGAACACACCACCCGTGCCCCTGACGGCGCTGTCCGTCGGGGGCACGGCTGTGTGCCCGGTGCTCGGTCGACGCGTCAGGCCAGCAGCCCATCCCGGAGCGCGCCCGCCAGCATGGGCGTGAGTGGCAGCCGGGGCACGAGGGTGGCCTGCATCGCGTGATAGGTGTCCGGCTTGCCCTGCCACACCGTCCCGCCGGGGCGCAGGGCGGGGTCGAGCTCGTGGTGCCACGACCCGCCGCTGCGGTCGATGAACACCGTCGCGATGTGGTCCCACACCGTCGCGTACCAGTCGGCGTACGCCGGGTCCGCGGTCGCGGCATGCAGAGCGGCAGCGGCGGCGGCCGCCTCCGCGGCGACCCAGTGCATCCGCTCGCGCACCACCGGTCGGCCGTCCCAGTCGACGGTGTAGACGAAGCCGTCCGCGCCGTCGACCGCCCAACCGTCCACGATGGCGGACTCGAAGAGCAGCCGCGCATCGGTGAGCATCCATGCCGGTGCGTCCGCTTCGCCCCACGCAGCGCGCAGGTGTACCACCAACCGTGACCACTCCAGCAGGTGCCCGATCGTCACGCCGTACGGCCGGAACGGGTGGGCGGGAGTGTCGAGGTTGTAGTCCAGCTGCGGCGTCCAGCGCGCGTCGAAATGCTCGGGGAGCCGCCAGCGGTGGTCGCGGGCGAACCCGTGCACGACTCTGGCCGTTATCCGGGTCGCCCGCTCGAGCAGGTCGCCGTCGCCGGTGACGTCGGCAGCGGCCAGCAGGGCCTCGACGGCGTGCATGTTGGCGTTGACGCCGCGGTAGCCGTCGAGCACGCGGAAGCCCTCGTCCCACTGCTCGACCATCATCGCCTGCTCGTCGTCCCAGAAGCGGTCGAGCAGCACCTGCAGCGCCTCGGCGAGCATTGCGCGCGCGCCCGCACGCCCGGCGCAGGCGGCGCTGGCAGCGGCCAGGACCACGAACGCGTGCTCGTAGGCCGTCTTGTCCCGCGCGACCGGCCCGTCGCCGCCCACGGCCGCGTACCAGCCGCCATGCACCACATCTCGGAACCGACCGGCGAGGGCGGCCAGCCCGTGGTCGACAAGGGTGCCACAGCCGGGTCGGCCGAGCAGCTGGCCGAGGGCGAAGACGTGGGTCATCCGACAGGTGACCCACAGCTGCACCGGCCGCGTGAGGTCGGGCTCACCGTCCACGCCAAGCCAGGCGAACCCCCCGTCGGGATGACGAGCCGCGCGGCTGAATGCGAGCAGCCGGTCGCCCTCAGCCTCGAGCCAGCGCGCGTGCGCTGGTGATGTCAGCGCGGTCATCAGGACTCCAGTGTCCCCTGCGCCCGCCACCTCCGCCGGCCGGCTAGCACCAAGCCTGCCCAAGCGCCTCGCCGGAGGACCGAACCGTCCTTGTTCGGGCAAACCCTGGTGGCACACCACGATGCGGCGTAGAGTGCGCGCCCAACAGCGACGGTCCCTGACTGGGGCCTTCTCCCTCGAGGTCCGCGTGCCCCCTGGCCGGACCCTGACCACCAGGAGCAACATGTCTCGACGTCTGGTGCGGGCGGCAACAGCCGCCACGCTCAGTCTCGCAGTCGTCGCCGCCCTCACCGGGGTGGCCTCGGCCCACGACGAAGTCCAAGGCGACGGCGCAATCACGCCGGGCCAGGAAGAGCGCAACGCCCGTCAGCACGGCGACACCGCCGGCCATCTGCCGGCATCGAGGACGCGCAACATCGACCTCGTCAGCAAGATCCGGCTCAAGAACGTCGTTCCGGGCAAGGTCGCGGACGTCGGCGTGTCCCCCAACGGCAACTACGCCTACCTCGCCGCCTGGGGCAATACGTGTGGCTACAACGGGATCTATGTGGTCGACATCACCAACCCGGCGGCACCCGAGCAGGTCGCCTTCATCCAGTCCAAGGAAGGCAGCTACCCCGGTGAGGGTGTCCAGTCGCTGCACGTGAGCACCCCGGCGTTCACCGGCGACGTCCTCGTGACGAACAACGAGATCTGCAAGGACCGCGCCGGCTTTGGCGGCATGAACGCCTACGACGTGACGAACCCCGCGCACCCCAAGCCCCTCTTCGAGGGCTTCGGCGACGAGACCGTCAACGGTGCGGGCAAGAAGGCGGCGAACGAGACCCACAGCGTCTTCGCCTGGGACGCCGGCGCGAAGGCGTACGCAGTGATGGTGGACAACGAGGAGGGCCAGGATGTCGACATCGTCGACATCACCAACCCCAAGCGGCCCAGCTTCGTCGCCGAGTACGACCTCGACGAGACCTTCCCCCAGATCCTGCAGGCTGCTCCGCCGAACCTCACCGAGGTCTTCCTGCACGACATGGTCGTCAAGCAGATCGGGCGCCGGCAGGTCATGCTGCTCTCGTACTGGGACGGCGGCTACGTGAAGATCGACGTCACCGACCCGCGCAACATCCGCTACCTCGGTGACACCGACTTCACCAACCCCGACCCGGAGGCGGCCGAGAGCGGCCTCACGGTGCCGCCCGAGGGCAACGGCCACCAGGCCGAGTTCACGAAGGACAACGCCTTCGTCATCGGCGCCGACGAGGACTTCAGCCCGTTCGCGGCGGTCGCCAGAAACGTCGACGATGGCACCGACCTCGACGCCAGCCAGGGCAGCGACACCAAGCCGCTCGCACCTGGGGACACCATCACCGGTCCCACGGTGTTCGTCGGTCGCGCATGCCCCGGCGACGCGGCAGTGCCGGCCGGCGATCCCACCACCACCGACATCGCCGTCGTCGAGCGCGGCGTCTGCACCTTCACCGAGAAGGTGGCAGCCGTCGAGGCGGCCGGCGGCTACGACGCGGTGCTGATCTTCAACCGGACCGCGTCGGACGCCTGCAACCAGACACTCGGCATGAGCGTCGAAGGCGGCATCCCGACCTTCGGCGTCGCACCGCGCGAGCAGGGGTACGCCATCTTCGACATCGAGGGCCAGTACAACGACGCCGCCTGCCTCGCCGGTGACGGTACGCAGCTGGCGCCGATCCCCGTCGGCACCAAGGGCGACACGCTCACCTTCTCGTCGTACTTCGACGGCTGGGGTTACGTCCACCTGTTCGACAACAGTGGCGGGAAGATGAAGGAGCTCGATACCTACGCCATCCCGCAGGCGCACAAGCAGCGGTTCGCGACCGGGTTCGGGGACCTGTCGGTGCACGAGGTCGCGACGTCGCACGTCGACCCGCGGCTCGCGTACTTCTCGTACTACGCGGCCGGCTTCCGGGTGGCACGGATCCAGAACGGAGAGCTCAACGAGATCGGGCACTTCATCGACCGAGGAGGCAACAACTTCTGGGGTGTCGAGGTGTTCAAGGACGGCGGCGAGGAGTACGTCGCCGCCAGCGACCGCGACTACGGGCTCTACGTCTTCCAGGTCAGCCCCTAGCAAGCCGCCGGAGTTGCTGAGCAGCTAGCTCAGTCGAAGGGGGTCGGGTCTCCACCGCGAGGCCCGGCCCCCTTCGTCGTGCGCCGGCGACGGCTTGCGCGCCAGCGTCCTGCGAGCGGCCCTGAGGGCTGCTGCTCAGCTCAGCTGCTAACCCCCGGCACCGGAGGACCGGCCCGCTCCTCCGCAAGCAGCGGGCCGGCCGCCTCGGGCCGGTCGGGGACGGCGAGGTACGCCAGCGCCGAGACGGTCAGCAGCGCCGCGACCGCACCCCACGCCCACGGGATGCCGGTCACCGCGGCCACTGTCGGCAGGACCAGCGTGCACGCGAACCCGCCCGTCTGCAGGCTGAGCGACTCGACCGACAGCATGGTCGAGCGTCGGTCGGCGGAGACGTGTTCGTGCAGCAGCTCGGCGTGCAGCGGGCTGCGCAGCCCGTTGACGAGGTAGAACACCAGGAAGGCGGCCCCAGCCGGCACCACCGCGAACGAAGCGGCGAGCACGGCGTACGCGGCGCCGTGCAGCAGCGCGGACACCACCGCACCGCGGCTGGCACTGCCACCTAGCAGGCGGGTGAAGGCGGGGGTGCAGATCGACCCCACCGCCGCAAGCAGGAACGCCCCGGCCAGCAGGAGGCCGAGCAGCACGGTCCGCGCGCCACCCGGGGCAGCAGCGGCGTCCTCGCCGCCACCCAACAACGTGACGAACCTCGGCTGCCAGAGGATCTCCACGCCGGCGAGCGCGACCCCCCAGACCACGGTTGTCAGCAGCAGCATGCGTACGGGTCCGCGGCGCAGCCCCAGCCGCAACCCGTCGGTCACGACTGCGGACAGCTGCCGCGTACCGCCGCTCAAGCCACGCCCGGGCTGGCGAAGATCCCGGTGCCGGCGCTCCGACATCAGCCCGAGCACGGCCAGTAGGTGCAGGGCCTGTCCGCCCAGCGCCGCCCAGACGACCGAGGTGAGACCGCCGCTGGTCACGACGGCCGGCAGCAGTCCGCCAGCCAGCGCGGACAAGGCCAGCCCCACCCCCTCGACCCCGCCGGCGGCCGACAGCCCAGGTCGCAACTCAACCCCGGGTTCGAGCCGTCGCGCCTCGTCGACGTACCACGCCTGCAGCGGCCCGGAGTCCAGCGCTCGGGCGACCCCGCCCGCCAGTCCGACCGCCACCCACGACGTGACATCGGCAGCGACCACCATCAGCCCGAAGAAGACCAGATGCATCGCCGAGGAGGCGACGAGCACGGCCTTGCGGCCGACGGTGTCGGCGAGTCCACCCGTCGGCAGCTCGAGCACCGCGGTGGTCGCGCCGTAGCAGGCGAACACCACGCCGACTTCGGGCAGCGACAGGCCCCGCGACAGCGGCAACAGGACGAAGACCGGGGCTACGAAGCCGACGGGTAACCATCGCAGTCCGGTCAGCAGCAGAAACCGCCACCGGACACCAGTCTCGGTCGTGGGTGCGGCGGGGCCGCCGACTCTCACAGCGGGAGCTCCCTGCGCACCGGCACCAGCTGCTGCAGCCAGACGACCCGTTCGGCAGTCGCGTCGTCGGTGTCGGGACCGGCGTCTCGGTAACGTTGCACGACCGTCCAGATCTCCTGGGCCATCGCCGCGGCCTGGCTGGGCGTCAGGCGGAGCAGGTCATCGCTGCAGCCCGCGACCTCGACCCACGACCTGTCCCAGTCGGCCTCCGCCGCCAGCCACTGGTCCAGCAGACGCAACCGCAAAGGGTGCACGCGCACCTCCAGGGCGCGCTCGTCGGCCAGCTGGTACATCTTCCGCTCGCCGGGCATGACGCCAGACCGTACTGGTGCAGAGTCAGTTTGCGGAGCCTCGTTGCATGTTGCGTCCGGTGTCGGCTCAGCCGATCGGGCAAGGCACCGGCTGACCGGCGCCACGTTTACGTGGCGGAGGGACCCTTTC
>JACCVL010000069.1 GCA_013698185.1 Nocardioidaceae bacterium | reverse complement strand
CCGTAGGCGTGGGCAGTTACCCGTTGGTCTCCCTGGTGTTTCGACGACGTTACTTAGGTTCGGCCCGACGGGCTAGCCTCGCCCGCGTGGCGAGCACCGGCGCACCCTCCGACGACTATCCCGGTCGGTCCCTGGGGCTGCCGCGCCTCGGCCCGGGCGCCGTGGCGAGCCTGGGCGGGCGGCTTTTCGGACTGGTCATCGACTGGGTCGTCTGCCTCCTGGTCCTCAGCGTGATCATCGGCGGTGATGTGTGGACCGGCCGTGGCTGGATCCAGGCGGCTCCGCTGCTGGTGCTCTTCGTCGAGCAGACTTTGCTCGTCGGGCTGCTGGGCGGCGCGATCGGGCACCGCCTCACCAACATCCGGGTCGTCGGTCCCGACGGTGCCCCGATCGGGCTGGGCCGCGCTGCACTGCGCGCATTCCTGCTGTGCCTGGCGATACCGCCGCTGCTGATGGACTCCGACCTGCGCGGTGTGCACGACAAGGTGGCCCACAGCGTCGTCGTCCGTGCACCCTGACGCAGCATGATTCCGGGGCCGGCGCGCCACCTGTCCAGGCCCCGCCCTCCGCCACGTAAAGGTGGCGGAGGACGCGGGGCCAGCGTGACCCCGGGGTGGACAGAGACGGCCCGCGGTGACGAGGGCGCCAGGCGACGGGTCAGCGGCCCTGCATGAGCTTGCGCATGCCCTTGGCACTGGTCGGCAACGGCCCATGCGGGACCGGTGCCTGTGGCCGCATCGCATCCAGTGCGCGCATCCGCTGCAACAGGTCGGTCATGTCGCCGGCCGTGATGGACTTGGGCAGCTTCTGCACGTGCTTGGCGAGCTTGGGTATCGCGATGGATCCCTCGTCGTCGCCGGCCACCAGCTCATGGATCGGGGCGTCCTGGGCGAGGCGGGCGTGCTTCTTCCGTTCGACGGCGAGCAGGTTACGGACGCGGTTGGGGTTTCCTTCGCCGACGAGAATGATGCCGGGCCGGCCGATCACGCGATGCACGACGTCCTGGTTCTTGGTGAAGGCGACACCAGGTTTCACGTCCCAACCACGGCGCAGCATCTGCAGCGCGGCGGCAGCCGCGCCGGGCCGCCCCTCGACCTGGGCGTAGGCCGCCTTCTCCACCCGGCGGCCGAAGACCACGACGACCGCCAGCAGACCACAGAGGAGACCGAGCAGCACCCCGATCGCGGGATGGATCCACACCCAGCCGGCGAAGCCGACGACGAGACCCACACCGAGGAAGATTCCGAGCAGGAGCAGACCGATCCGCGGGTACTCACGCTTGGTGATGCGGTAGGCCTGCGCGATCTGGGCGCGCCGGCCGACGGGGGCGGTGGTTGCCGGGCTGGACATGGTGGTCGCTTCCTGGTTTGCGGACGGATGGAGACGGGACCGCTAGGCACCAACGGCGGCGCTCACCGTGCCGTGGCTGCGCGCCTGCACGGCCTGGTCGTAGAGTCGCCCCGCACGGTAGGACGAGCGCACCAGCGGCCCGGACATGACCCCGGCGAATCCCATCGCCATCGCCTCGTCGCGCAGCGCGACGAACTCCTCCGGGCGCACCCAACGCTCGACCGGGTGGTGGCGGGGGCTTGGCCGTAGGTACTGGGTGATCGTGAGCAGATCGGTGCCGGCGCCTTGCAGGTCACCCATGGCCTCAACCACTTCGGCCCGCTCCTCACCCATGCCGAGGATCAGGTTGGACTTGGTGACCAGGCCGTCGGCTCGTGCGGCGCTGATCACGTCGAGCGAGCGCTCGTAGCGGAAGCCGGGACGGATGCGGCGGAAGATCCGCGGCACCGTCTCGATGTTGTGCGCAAAGACCTCGGGTCGGGAGTCGAACACCTGCGCAAGCAGTTCGGGCACCGCGTTGAAGTCCGGTGCGAGCAGCTCGACGCCGGTGCCGGGGTTGTGCTGGTGGATCTGACGGACCGTCTCGGCATACAGCCAGGCGCCGCCGTCGGCCAGATCGTCGCGGGCCACGCCGGTGATGGTGGCGTAGCGCAGCTGCATCGTGCGGACGCTCTCGGCGACCCGTCGGGGCTCATCGCGGTCGAGGTCGTCGGGCTTGCCGGTGTCGATCTGGCAGAAGTCGCAGCGGCGGGTGCACTGGTCACCCCCGATGAGGAACGTGGCCTCGCGGTCCTCCCAGCACTCGAAGATGTTCGGGCAGCCCGCCGACTGGCACACCGTGTGCAGACCTTCGCCCTTCACCAGCTTCTGCAGCTCGGTGTACTGCGGACCCATCGTGGCCCGGGTCTTGATCCAGTCCGGCTTGCGCTCGATCGGAGTCTCCGCGTTGCGGACCTCGAGTCGGAGCAGGCGCCGACCGTTGGGCGCGGTGTCTGAGGCTGCGGTCGTCACGCCGCCAGCGTACGCGGCCGGGCCCGGCGGTGAGCAGGGCAGTACGGCGGGGACCTGATGCAGGTCAGCCGGTGCGCAGCGTCAGGACCGGAATCCCAGCAGGGGCCGCGACCGGGACGTCGGGTGCCCGCTCATACGGGCCCCAGGCCAGCAGCCGGCGCAGATGCGGCTCGACCAGGTCCGCAGCCTCATCGACGGCGAACGGGCGGCCCAGCTCGGCGCTGAGCGATGTGACCCCGGCATCGGCGATACCGCAGGGCACGATCGTGTCGTACCAGCCCAGGTCGACGTCGGCGTTGAGGGAGAAGCCGTGCATGGTGACGCCACGGGCGACCCGGACGCCGATGGCTGCCACCTTGCGCTCCGGCCGGCCGGCCGTGGCGGCGAGCCACACTCCGGACCGGCCGCGCACGCGGCCGGTGGCGATGCCGACGTCGGCGCACGCGGCGATCAGAGCCTCCTCGACGCGGCGCACGTAGTCGACGACGAAGACGTGGCCGGGCAGCCGCACGATCGGGTAACCGACCAGCTGGCCGGGGCCGTGGAAGGTGATCTTGCCGCCGCGGTCGACGTCGACCACGGGGGTGCCGTCGGTCGGACGCTCGTGCGCTTCGGTGCGCTTGCCGGCGGTGAACACGGGCGGGTGCTCGAGCAGCAGGACCGTGTCGGGGAGCGCACCAGCACAGACCTGCTCGTGCAGCACGCGCTGGTGGTCCCAGGCGGTCCGGTAGTCAATGCTGCCCATCCGTTGCACGCGCACGTGCCGAGCCTAGCCGCGCCGCCAGGTCTGAGGCTGTGGACAACAGCTCAGCCGCCATCTCTTGGGGGCAGTCTGTGGAGGTGAGACCAACCGCTCGCCATCGTCTGCCTGCGCTCCCGCGCCGCCTGGCCCGCGCCCCCTCGCGGCGTGGCCCTCCGGTGGCCCTGGTCGTCGTCCTGGCGCTGGTGCTGGCGGCGCTTTCCGCACCGGCCCTCGACACTCTGCCCGGCAC
>JACCVL010000059.1 GCA_013698185.1 Nocardioidaceae bacterium | reverse complement strand
CTCGGGCTGGCGGGCAACGCCGTTGATGTACGCGGCAAAGATCAGGCCGATACCGACGCCGGGGCCGATGGCCGCCAGGCCGTAGCCGACCATGTTCAGCGAGCCTTCCATCAGGTGCTTCCTTTCGTGGGGTGACGCGGTGGGGCCGGGGGGCCGACCGTGAACTCAGTGCTCCTCGGCGAGGGCACCTTGGACATACATGGCGGTGAGCAGGGTGAAAACGTAGGCCTGCAGGAACTGCACCAGCAGCTCGAGGAAACTGATGGCGATGGCGAGCAACAGCGCCACCACCCCGACCGGCTTGTAGAGCACCTGGTCGGCCTCCAGCAGGAGGTACTCGCCCCCCAGGGTGAACAGCACCAGCAGCAGGTGGCCGGCGAACATGTTGGCGAACAACCGCAGTGCCAGCGTGACCGGCCGCACCAGCAGGTTGGAAATGAACTCCAGCGGAACGATGAGCAGCAGGATCGGGCCGTTGACGCCGGGTGGGACCGACTGGTGCTTGATGTAGCCGAACAGCCCGTGCTTCCAGACCCCGACCCCGTTGTAGAGGATCCAGGTCAGTGCCGCCAGGCCGTAGGCGAAGCTGGCCTTGGCGAACGACGGGAACTGGATGAACGGGACCAGCCCGAAGACGTTGTTGATGAGCAGGAAGAAGAACAGCGACACCAGGTACGGCACGAACTTCATGAAGTCGTGGCTGCCGATGATGTCGCGGGCGATGCTGTTGCGGACGAACCCGTAGGCCTGCTCGCCGGCGAACTGCGCCTTGCTCGGCACCATCGCGGCCCGCCTGCTCGTGACGGCGAAGAAGCCGAACACCAGCACCCCGGCCAAGATCAGCTGCAGGCCGGGCTTGGCGAAGGCGTAACTGTCGCCGAACAGCGGTTGCAGGTCGAAGTCGCCCGGGCCCGGGGGGGTGAAACCCTCCGCACGACTGACGTCTGCCCTGATCACGCGCTCTCCTCCTCGGTGCCCCGGCGGCGCCCGCTGGGGCGTCCACCGTAGTGAGCGTGGTCGATCACTGCTGACGCAACGCGGCGAACGTGGTCCACAGCCCGAGGGCTGCACCGAACACGATCCCCACCGGCAACAGGAACCAGGTCCCGAGCCAGCGATCCCCCGCCCAGCCGACACCTCCGTAGATGGCCACACCGGCAACCAGCCGGCCGAACGCTGCCCACGGATCGGCCGACCTGGATGTCGGAATTTCGTGCTGGGCCATTGAGCACCGGAGCGTAGCAGCGACTCACGAGGACTTCCCCCCGAGGTCGTAGGTCGGGATGCGGGCCGTCATGGCGTGCCTGACCTCGGCAACGGTCCAGGTCAGCGTGCACGCGATGACGCTCAGGCCGAGCGCCCCACGGTGCAGCGGATCGCCGAGCAGGTCGAGGCCGGACAGCAGTACGAAGGTGAGGGCCAGCACCACCACCTTGACGGTGTAGAGGCCGAGCGCGACCAGGAACGTGAGCTCGGGCGGCAGGTGCGCGGTGCGCTCGAGCACCAGATGGCTGACGGAGAAGAAGGCCAGCACGAGCCCGGCCCCGACAACGGCACCGAACAGGCCGGTCGAGCCCCGGGTCACGGCGGCCAGCAGCACCGAGACACCGCCGGTCACCACGGTGGGCACCAGCAGTCCGCGCAGGCCCGCTGGGTCGGGTGAGCTGGCGGTCGTCATCGTGGCGGCCGTCCTCGTGAGGGAGCGGGAGGGGTGCTTGTGAAAATTAGCACAAAGTCCGGCAGTCCCTCAACTGCTCCATCTCGGCAGCCACCGGACCGCGACCGCGGTCAGCGCTGCCAGCACCCCGACGGCGGCCAACGAGCGCCACCCGGCCGCCAGGCTCACCACGACCGTGCCGAACGCCACGAGACCCGCGATGGCATACATCAGCAGCACGGCACGCCGGTGGGAGTGGCCGATCTCGAGCAGTCGGTGGTGCAGGTGCAGCTTGTCCGGGCTGAAGGGCGAGCGCCCGGCGCGGGTACGCCTCACCACGGCCAGCAGCAGGTCGAGGAACGGCACCAGCAAGATCGCGACCGGCAGCAGCAGCGGCAGCAGCGCGGCCTGCAGGCCTGCCTCGGCCCCGCCGAGCCCCTCTGTCACCTCCTGGACCGGCAGCTGCCCGGTCAGGGTCAGCGCCCCGCCGGCCAGCACCAGCCCGATCAGCATCGAGCCGGAGTCCCCCATGAACATCCGCGCCGGAAAGAAGTTGTGCGGCAGGAACCCAGCACAGGCTCCCGCGAGTGCCGCGGTGAGCAGTGCCGCCGTCAACGCCCTGGTCTGGTCGTTCTCGACGGCCAGCAGGTAGGCGTAGGCGAAGAAGGCGACCGCACCGATACCGATGACACCGGCGGCCAGGCCGTCGAGCCCGTCGACGAAGTTGACCGCGTTCACGGTCGCGACGATGAGAAAGACCGTGAACAGCGGGGCCTGGGTGGGATCCATGGCCTGGAAGCCGCCGTTGGGCAGCGGGACGTAGATCAGCTGCACCCCGAGGAACGCCACCACCCCGGCCGCCAGCAGCTGTCCCCCGAACTTGGTGAGCGCGTCCAGCTCGAAGACGTCGTCGAGCACGCCGACGGCACACACCAGCACACCCCCCGCCAGCACGGCCCGGGCGTCGTCGAACACCGCCTGGTCGGCGGTGGACAGGAATGGCAGGTGCCGGGCCACCAGATAGGCCGCGCCGAGCCCGCCGAGAATCGCCAGCCCGCCGAAGTACGGGATGGGGACGGCGTGGACGTCGCGGTCGCGGACCTCGGCGAGCGCACCCACCCGCAGGGCGGCGACCCGTGCCACCCCGGCGAGCAAGTACGTCACGGCCGCCGAGACCATGAAGATCAAGACGTACTCACGCACGTCGGCACCGGTCCAGCCCGGTGCGGCTCACGAGCTCTCGGCCGCGGAGATCCGCGGGTCGAACTCGCGCAGCCGCTCCAGTGACACCGCGCCCTGCCGCAGCACCCGGCCCCGCTGGCCGGTCACGTCGAGGATGGTCGAGGCGACGTCGCCCGCCGACGGGCCCCCGTCGAGATAGATCTGGACGCGGTCGCCCAGCATGCTCCTCGCCTCCGCGATCGTCGTCGCCGCCGCCGAGCCGCTGCGGTTGGCGCTGCTGACCGCCAGCGGTCCGGTGCGGGTGAGCAGCTCGGTGGCGACCGGGTGGTCGGGCATCCGCACCGCGACCGTCGAGCGAGTGTCGCCCAGGTCCCAGGTCAGCGATGGTTGCTGGGTGCACACCAGGGTCAGCGGACCGGGCCACAGCTCGGCGACCAGGTCGCGGGCGTAGGTCGGCACGCCGGCAGCGAGCGCATCCAGGGTGCTGGCGGCCGCGACCAGCACGGGCGGCGGCATGTTGCGTCCGCGGCCCTTGGCGCGCAGCAAGCGGCGTACGGCGGCGGCATCGAATGCGTCCGCGGCCACGCCGTACACGGTGTCGGTCGGCAGCACCACGAGCCGGGCATCGCCCAACGCCGTGGCTGCCGACTCCAGCCCCGCCTCGAGCCGCGCCTCGTCGGCGCAGTCGAAGATGCGGTCAGTGCCGTCCTCGGGCTCGTCTGCGCTCGGCGCTGGGTGACTCACGGCGACCATGGTGCCAGGCAGCCCCGGCACCGGTGGGGACGACATCGGTGTCGACCGCCATGTCGGGCTACGGCCGGCGCCGGGCCGTGGTGAAGCGCGGCCGGCCGTTGAGGTCGACATGGTCGCGGACATCGCTCCACCGCTGCGCCGTCCGGAAGATCGCCGGCACCGACTCGCCCTGGACATCGGCGTGCTCACAGCCGAGCACGCCGCCCGGGCGCAGCAGCCGCGCACCCGCCCGTTCGACGGCGCGGATCGCGTCGAGCCCGTCGACCCCCGACCACAGCGCCACGGCGGGTTCGTACGTACGGGACTCGATGTCCACGTCCTCGAAGACCGCCGTCGGGATGTAGGGCGGGTTGGCGACGACGACGTTGACGAGGCCGTCGAGATCGGTGCACGCCTCGGCGATGTCCCCCAGGCGGATGTCCACGCCGGTACCGCGCAGGTTGTGCTCGGCGTAGCCGTACGCCTGCGGGGACAGCTCGACGGCGTGCAGCCGCGCGGACGGGACCTCGTCGGCCAGCGCCGCCGCGATCGCGCCGGAACCGGTGCACAGGTCGACGGCCACTGGCTCGTCCACACCGTCGTCCTGCGTCTGGTGCAAGGACTGCGCCGCCCAGCCGGCCAGCAGCTCGGTCTCGGGGCGGGGCACGAATACCCCAGGACCGACGTACAGGTCCACGTGCCGGAAGGCGGCCTTGCCGGTGAGGTGCTGCAGCGGCTCGCGCGCCGCTCGGCGGGTGATGAGCTGGTCGTATCGCTGCCGGTCCAGCTCGCCTGGCGAGTCGGTGACCAGCAGCCTGCCGCGGGCGACGCCGAGGACATGGGCCAGCAGCTGCTCGGC
>JACCVL010000055.1 GCA_013698185.1 Nocardioidaceae bacterium | reverse complement strand
GGCCAGCCCGGGGCGGCCCGCAGAGCGGCGACCGCGCTGCGCGCCGAGACGCTGGCTGCGGGGAGGTCGCTGACCAGGGGACCCATCACGACCGGTCCGGCCCCGAAGTGCTCGGCCACCGCGGCGGCGGCCTTGTCGAGGTCGGTGACCCCGCCGAGTACGACGACCAGCCGGTCGCCCTGTGCCGCGCACAGCGCGTCGACACCGATCTGGCGTGCCGAGCGCCGGATGGAGTCGATGGCGTCTGCGGAGGTGTGCCCGCGATCCAGCGCGGTGCCGCTCGGTGCGTGTCCGAGCACGACGCTGACCGCACTCGACGACTCCCAGCCCAGGGCGGCGGCCCGGGAACGGACGGCCTCGTCGGCCTCGCCACGCAACACCGCGTCAACGACCAGCGCCTCGAGCCGAGCGTCCCACGCGCCGCGCACCTCGGCGGCGCGGGCGTACACCTCGGCCGCGGCGAAGGCCACGTCTCGCGAGTAGCGCAGCATGGCCTCGCGGGCCACGGCGCCGTCCACGGGGCCGAGCAGCCGGTCGACGTCGGCCTCGACGACGTCGATGGTGGTGCGGACGAGCTCGACGGTCTGGTGCAGGCTGACCACCCGGGTCAGGGCCCTGGGAGCGTCGCCGAACACGGCGACCGCCACCGCGGACATCGGGGCCGGGTCGCGCACCCACGAGGCGAACTCGGCGATACCGTTCTGGACGATCATCCCGACCCAGGAGCGGTCCTCGGCGGACAGCTCGCGGAACCAGGCGAGGTCGCGCTCCATCCGCGCCAGCGCGGCGGACGACAGCGGGCCCACCGACTTCTCCAGCCGGCGGGCCAGCATGCTCGCTGACTGTGCCGCCACCTGCCCAGGCTAGCCACCCGCCACCGGTATCGGTGGGTCGCGGGCGCCGACACGGGTCGTACCGGGCCGCAACAGCACGACGTAACCGGCTGACTGTGCGCAAGCGCACCACAGAGCGGAGTGCCGGTGGTGCGTCTGCGCACACCGAGGTGGGCAGCTTCGGGCACCATGGCCGGGTGGACCCCGTCGACGCGCTGCGCCGCATCGCCTTCCTGCTGGAGCGCCAGCAGGAGGAGACCTACCGAGTCCGCGCCTACCGCAAGGCGGCCAACGCCCTGGCCGAGCTGGATCCCGACGAGGTACGCCGCCGGGCGGCGGCCGGCTCGCTGACGAGCCTGCCCGACGTCGGACCCAAGACGGCTGCGGTTGCTTCCGAGGCGATCGACGAGGGGGTGCCGGCCTACCTCGAGCGGCTCGAGGCCGGGGTCGCCCCGCTGGCCACCGGTGGCGAGGTCGTACGGGCGGCGCTTCGCGGGGACCTGCACACGCATTCGGACTGGACCGACGGCGGGAGCCCGCCGGTGGAGATGGCGATGACCGCGCGGGCGGTCGGGCACGACTACGTCGCCCTGACCGACCACTCGCCCCGGCTCACCGTCGCGCGCGGGCTATCCGCCGAGCGGCTGCTTGAGCAGATCCAACTCGTGCACGAGCTGGATGCCCGGCTGACCCCACTGCGGATGCTCACCGGCATCGAGGTCGACATCCTCGATGACGGCTCACTCGACCAGGACGAGGACGTGCTCGCCGAGCTGGACGTGGTCGTCGCCAGCGTGCACAGCAAGCTGTCGATGGACCGCGGTGCCATGACCCGGCGGATGCTCGAAGCCGTCCGCAATCCGCTGGTCGACGTGCTCGGTCACTGCACCGGCCGGCTGGTCGGTGGGGCCCGCGGCGGCCGCAAGCAGTCGCAGTTCGACGCCGAGCGGGTGTTCACCGCCTGCCGCGACCACGGCACCGCCGTGGAGATCAACAGTCGCCCCGAGCGGATGGACCCACCCGACGAGCTGCTCAGCCTCGCCATCGAGATCGGCTGCCTGGTCAGCATCGACAGCGACGCCCATGCGCCCGGGCAGCTGGATTTCGTTGACCACGGCTGCGCCCGCGCCGCCGTCCTCGACGTGCCGCTGGAACGCGTGGTCAATACCTGGCCGCTCCAGCAGCTGCAGGACTGGCGCCGGCGCCGGATCGGCTAGGGCAGCGGCGCCCACGCCTCAGGCGTCGCCGCCCTCCTGCTTCACATCGCGTACGGCGGTCGGGTCGTCGATGCGGTACGAGGTGAACGCCTCGGCGACCGCCTCGGGCTTGACCTCCCCGCGCTGCGCGAGCGCCTGCAGCGTCGCCACCACCACCGAGGCGGCGTCGACCTGGAAGAAGCGCCGCGCTGCCGGGCGGGTGTCGGCGAAGCCGAAGCCGTCGGTGCCGAGCGACTGCCACTGCCCCGGCACCCAGCGCGCGATCTGGTCGGGCACCGCCCGCATGTAGTCACTGACCGCTAGGACCGGCCCCGGTGCACCGTCGAGGACGGTGGTGATGTACGGGGTCCGCGGGGACTCGGCGGGGTGGTTGAGGTTCCAACGCTCGACGTCGACCGCCTCGCGACCCAGCTCGTTCCACGACGTCACCGACCAGACGTCGGCAGCCACCCCGTGCTCCTCGGCCAGCATCCGCTGAGCACCCATCACCCACGG
>JACCVL010000050.1 GCA_013698185.1 Nocardioidaceae bacterium | reverse complement strand
CGCCTGCTCGAGCAGCAGCGAGGTGTCGGCGACCAGGGGCCGGACTCGGTCGACGAAGCCCAGCAGCTCGTCGACAACCTCGGCGGGCTGCACCGCGCGCCGGTTGTAGATCTTGGTGAGCACCTGGTTCTTCAGCTCGAGGGCCCCCTCTACCTTCTGCAACAGGATCTTCTCGTCGAACAGGTCCTGCGCCCGGATGCCGACCCGGTTCATCTTGTCGGCGTAGGTAGGACCGATGCCGCGTCCGGTCGTACCGATGCGGCGCGAGCCGAGGAAACGCTCGGTGACCTTGTCGAGCATGCAGTTGTACGGCGCGATGAGGTGCGCGTTGGCACTGAGGACCAGCCGCGAGGTGTCGACGCCGCGGGCCTCGAGCCCGTCGATCTCTTCGAACAAGACCGACAGGTCCACGACGACGCCGTTGCCGATCACGGGCGTGACGCCCGGGGTGAGGATGCCGCTCGGCAGCAGGTGCAGCGCGTACTTCTCGCCGTCGACGACCACGGTGTGCCCCGCGTTGTTGCCGCCGTTGAACTTCACTACGCAGTCGACGCGGCTGCCGAGCTGATCGGTGGCCTTGCCCTTGCCCTCGTCGCCCCACTGGGCGCCGACGATCACGATCGCTGGCATGGTGCATCCTCCAGGCGGCGATCGGGGGTCGCGGTGCGGCGCACAGGCTATCTGATCGTGGCCGCCGCAGCCTGTGCGTCACCGCCGCAGTGCAGCCAGTCAGTACCGTGGTGCCTCGTGGACCCGATGCTGGTCATCGCCAACGCGGGTGCGGGCGGCTCCGAGGACGGCGAGGATGACCCGGCCCTCGCGGTGCTGCGCGAGGCCGGCGAGGTCGAGGTGGTCGCCACCGAGGACACCTCCGATGTCGAGCGCGTGCTGGCCGACCGCAACGGCCGGACGGTCGTCGTGCTGGGCGGTGACGGGAGCCTGCACGCGGTCGTCTCGGTGTTGTACTCCCGCGGCTGGCTGGACGGCACCCGCGTGGGTCTGGTGCCGCTGGGCACCGGTAACGACTTCGCCCGCGGTCTCGGCATCCCACTGGACTCGACCGCGGCAGCCCGCCAGCTGCTGTCGGTGCCAGCGCGACACATCGACCTCGTGGTCGACGACGAGGGCGGGGTCGTCGTCAACGCGGTGCACGTCGGTGTCGGTGTCGACGCCGCCGAGGAGGCAACGAGCCTCAAGCCCCGCTTCGGGCGCTTCGGGTACGTGATCGGCGCCGTACGGACCGGGCTCGTCACCCGCGGGCAGTACCTGCGAGTGGAGGTTGACGACGACGTCGTGGCCGACGGGAGCGCCCGGGTGCTGCAGGTCGCCATCGGCAACGGGCGCTTCGCGGGCGGCGGCGTCCCGCTGCTGCCTGCTGCGGTGGCCGACGACGGGCACGTCGACGTGATCGTGAGCTTTGCGCAGTCGACGGTGCGCCGCCTGGCGTACGCGTCGCGCGTGCGGCTGGGCCGGCACCCGGACAATCACGACGTCGAGGCCCAGCGTGGCCGGCGAGTGGTCGTCGAGGCCCGCGAGGGTTTCCGCTGGAACGTCGACGGCGAGGTCGAGGGCCCGGCGACGCGACGAGAGTGGACGGTGCAGCCGCACGCCTGGACGGTGCTCGCGCCGCCGTCGGACCGCTGACGGCGCGGGGCTGGCCGCCCCGGTCAGCCGAGCAGCTCAGCAGCCCCCTCGCGGCTCGAGTCGGCGAGGAAATGGCGGCAGCGCTCGGCCTCCTCGGTCTCCTCGATCTCCGCAGCGGCGCGGGCCAGCGTGGCCAGCGCCCGCAGGAAGCCCCGGTTGGGACCGTGCGCCCAGGGGATCGGGCCGTGCCCCTTCCACCCGGCGCGGCGCAGCGAATCCAGCCCGCGGTGATAGCCGGTACGAGCGTAGGCATAGGCCTGGACGTCCTCGCCCGCCGCCAGCGCGGACTCCGCCAACATTGCCCACGCCAGACTCGACGTCGGCTGCGCTCGCACCGCGTCGCTCGGCGACGTGCCGGCGTCGATCAAGTCCGCCGCGGGGTCCGCCGGCAGCAGCGTCTCGGGAGGTCCGCCGAACAGGTTCTC
>JACCVL010000274.1 GCA_013698185.1 Nocardioidaceae bacterium | reverse complement strand
ACCGCGCCGGAGAAGACGGCGCTGAAGACGGCCTGCTCGCCCTGGCGCAGCCGTACGGTGGTTGCCAGCCGGTCCCGGTCGAGAAGGAAGCGCAGGTCGTAGCGGCCGTCGACGGTGAAGAACGGCGACACGTAGAACGCCTTGTCGGTGCTGGCCCGGCCGGCGGCGTCGATGTCGAGCAGGTAGGCGTGCCGCTCGCCGTAGGTGTTGTGCACCTCGGCCACCACGCAACGCACCGCGCCGGCGTCGTCGAGGCACCAGAAGACGCTGAGCGGGTCGAAGACGTGCCCGAGGACCCTGGCGTTGGCGAGCATCACAATCCGCCCGCCGGTGACGTCGACGCCGCCCTGGGCGCAGAAGTGCTCGACATTGGCCCGGATCGTGTGTGCCGGCGAACCCAGGTGGTCGGCGCTGTCGAAGGAGGCGAATGGGCGCAGCCACCGCGGCAGCAGCGGCGGTGCGTCGACGTCGACGAGCCACTGGTAGACGCGGTAGCGGAACCGGTGCCGCAGCGGGACGCGCCGGTCGTGGGTCACGACACCGTCGACGAGCGCGGGCAGGCTCGGCAGGCCGTGCGGCCCGATGGCCGCGGCGCCGGCGCTCACCACTCGGCTCCGAGCCGGCGGGCTGCCTCGACGCCGGAGCGGCAGCCGTCCTCATGGAAGCCCCACCCGTGGTGGGCGCCGGCGAAGACGGTTCGGTCGGTCCCGAGACCGTGCAGCTGCCCCTGTGCGCGCAGCGCCTCGGCGGTATAGACCGGGTGGGTGTACTCCATCCGCGCGACGACCCGTGCCGGGTCGACCCGGTCGGCGTCGTTGAGGCTGACGACGAAGGTGTCGGCGGCGTCCTCGTACCCCTGCAGACGGTTCATCCAGTAGCCGACGCGGGTCTGCTCGCGCCGCTCGTCGCAGCGTTCGAGGTGGTAGTTCCACGACGACTGCGCGCGCGGCGCCCTGGGCAGCACACTCGGGTCGGTGTGCAGCAGCGCCTCGTTGCGGGAGTAGCCGAAGGCACCGAGTACGTCGCGTTCGCGGTCGCTGGGGTCGGTCAGCATGGTGAGCGCCTGGTCGGCGTGGGTGGCGATCACGACCTTGTCCACGACGTGGGTGTCGCCGTCGGCGGTGAGGACCTCGACCCCGTCGGGCTTGCGCGTGACGGCGCGGACGCCGGTTGAGGCGCGGACGTCGCCGACCGCTGCTGCGACCGCGTTGACGTAGGTGCGTGACCCGCCCGCGACGGTGTACCACTGCGGGGCGTCGCGCAGGCTGAGGAAACCGTGCTGCTCGAGGAAGCGGAAGAGGTAGTGGGCGGGGTAGTCCAGCGCGACATCGTGGCCCGACGACCACACGCACGACACCACCGGCACGGCGTAGTGCCGCACGAAGTAGTCGCCGAACGAGTGCTGGCGCAGGAAGTCGCCGTACGTGATCGGGTCGCGGGGCTCACCGGCGCCGTCGGCGGAGTCAGCGAGGAAGCGGCCGGCGAGCTGCTGGAAACGGCGCACCTGCAGCAGCAGGCCGACGAAGCGCGGGTCGGCCAGGCGGCGGGGCTGGGCGGTGATGCCCTTGAGACCGCGCCCGCCGGCGTACTCCAGGCCGCAGCCGTCGCACCGGATGCTCATGCTCATCTCGGTGGCATGGACGGGCACGTCCAGCTCGGCGAACAGCTTGCGCAGCAGCGGGTAGGTGCGGTCGTTGTGCACGATGAAGCCGGAGTCCACGGCGTACGAGCGGCCGTCGCGTGCGGTCACGTCATGGGTGTGGGCGTGCCCGCCGAGGCGGTCGGCACTCTCGAAGACCGTGACGTCGTGGCTGTCCCGCAGCACGTACGCCGCCGTCAGCCCCGAGATGCCGGAGCCGACCACGGCGACGCGGGGTCGCGGTTCGTCCGAGCGGGGTCGAGCACTCACAGTTGCCAGGCTCCACGGTGGGTTGCGGGATTGTCACGATGAGTTCGTCGCCACCATCGTCGCGTATGGGTCGGCGCTGCGCTCGACGCCTCAGCCGGGGATGCGCGGTCCGTCCTCCGCATCGCCGGCGAGGGCGGCCGTGAGGTCGCCCAGGTCGGCCAGCCGGTCGGGCAGGTCGGCGGCGAGCACCTGGCGCAGCGAGCCCGCGTCCTCGACCTCAGCCCAGGTACGGGGTGTCGCCGCCCAAGGCCGGTCGCGGCCGCGCAGCGAGTACGGCGCGATGGTCGTCTTGGCGGAGTCGTTCTGGCTCCAGTCGATGAACACCTTGCCGGCACGCACCGACTTGTCCATCCGTGCCACCACCAGCCCGCGGTGGGCGCCGGCCAGCTCCTGGGCGATGCCGCGCATGTAGTCGCGGACGACGGCGGAGTCCTGCGTGCCCGCTGTCGGTGCGTACAGCTGCAGCCCCTTGCTGCCACTGGTCACCGCCACTGTGGTGAACGCGTCCGCGCCCAGCCGGTCGCGGACGAGCGTTGCGACCTCGGCGCACTCGGCGAGCCCGGCCGGCGCCCCGGGGTCGAGGTCGACCACGAGCCGGTCGGGCTGCCGGACCCCACCGCGGGGGCCGACCCGCCACTGCGGCACGTGGAGCTCGAGTGCCGCGAGGTTGGCCAGCCACACCAGCGTGGCGAGCGAGTCCACCACCGGATAGGTGACGCGCTCGCGGTTGCGGGTGCTGCCCGGCGAGTCGAGCTCCACGCTGCGCACCCACGGGGGAGTGCCGCGCGGCACGTTCTTCTCGAAGAAGGCCCCTGCGGCGGCCTGCACCCCGTCCGGCCAGCGCTTGCGGGTGGCCGGACGACCCGCGAGCTGGGGGAGCAGCGCCTGGGACACCGCGATGTAGTGGGTGATCACGTCGTGCTTGGTGAAGCCGTCGCCGGGGTAGAGCACCTTGTCCAGGTTGGACACCCGGAGTCGTCGCCCGTCGATCTCCACACTGTCCGAGCCGGCCACTGAGGTGCCTCCTGGGGTTGTCGGGGCCGATGAGATGGAAATTGCGTCCCGCAGGCGTCATGCTGCCGTCATGTCGTCCGGCGTGCGCGCCGACCGAGCCGGAGGTGGGCAGTGCGTTCGATCTGGAAGGGCTCGGTCTCGTTCGGGCTCGTGAACATCCCCGTCAAGCTGTACGCGGCGACCGGTGACCACGACCTGCGCTTTCACCAGGTGCACCGCTCCGACGGCGGCCGCATCCGGTACAAGCGCACCTGTGAGCACTGCGGCAACGAGGTGACCTACAACGACATCGTCAAGGGCTACGAGTCCGACGACGGCCGGCTGGTGATGATCACGCCGGAGGATCTGGATGCGCTGCCGGTGGCCAGCGGGCACGAGATCGACGTGATGGAGTTCGTGCCGGCCGAGCAGGTCGACCCGATGCTGATGGACAAGAGCTACTACCTCGAGCCGGACGGCAAGTCCGCCAAGCCGTACGCGTTGCTGCGCGAGGCGTTGCAGAGCACCGAGCGGATGGCTGTGGTCAAGGTGGCGCTGCGTCAGCGGGAGACGCTGGCGGTGTTGCGGGTGCGGGACGCTGCCATCGTGCTGCAGACACTGCTGTGGGCCGACGAGGTCCGCACCCCTGAGCTGAAGGGCCTGTCGGACGACATCGACCTGCGTCCGCAGGAGGTGACGATGGCGCAGTCGCTGGTCGAGAGCCTGGCGGCCGACTTCGAGCCCGAGCAGTACGAGGACGAGTACAAGCTCGCGATGCAGCAGCTCGTCGAGGCCAAGCTCGAGGGCGAGGACGCCCACGAG
>JACCVL010000011.1 GCA_013698185.1 Nocardioidaceae bacterium | reverse complement strand
GACTTCACCTACGAGGTGTCTCGGTCGTTGGAGGCATGCGAGGCCGCGGTCCTCCTGGTCGACGCCGCCCAGGGCATCGAGGCGCAGACGCTGGCCAACCTCTACCTCGCGATGGGCGCCGACCTTCACATCATCCCGGTGCTCAACAAGATCGACCTGCCCAGCGCCAACGTGGAGAAGTACGCCGCCGAGCTGGCCGGCCTGGTCGGCTGCGACGTCTCCGACGTCCTGCTGACCAGCGCCAAGACCGGCGTGGGGGTCGAGACCCTCCTCAACGAGATCGTGAAGCAGACCCCGCCGCCGGTCGGCGAGGCCGACAAACCTCCCCGCGCGCTGATCTTCGACTCGGTCTACGACACCTACCGCGGCGTGGTGACCTACGTCCGGGTGATCGACGGCAAGCTGACCCACCGCGACCGGATCCGGATGATGTCGACCAACGTGGTCCACGAGATGCTCGAGGTCGGCGTGATCTCGCCCGAGCCGGTCAAGGCCGGCGAGATCGGTGTCGGCGAGGTCGGCTACCTGATCACCGGCGTGAAGGACGTCCGCCAGTCGCGCGTCGGTGACACGGTCACCTCCCAGCACCACGGCGCGACCGAGGCGCTCGGCGGCTACAAGCACCCCAACCCGATGGTCTACTCCGGGCTCTACCCGATCGACGGCGACGACTATCCGACCCTGCGTGACGCACTGGAGCGGCTGCAGCTCAACGACGCCGCCCTCGCCTACGAGCCGGAGACCTCCGGCGCGCTCGGGTTCGGTTTTCGCTGCGGCTTCCTCGGGCTGCTCCACATGGAGATCGTCCGCGAGCGGCTCGAGCGTGAGTTCAACCTCGACCTGATCTCGACGGCCCCCAACGTCGTCTACCGGGTGGAGATGGAGGACGGCGCCGAACACGTCGTCACCAACCCCAGCGAGTACCCCGAGGGCAAGATCGCCGAGGTCCACGAGCCGGTGGTACGGGCGACGCTGATCGCCCCCAAGGACTACATCGGCACGATCATGGACCTGTGCCAGACCCGGCGCGGGACCTTGCAGGGCATGGACTACCTGTCCGCGGATCGGGTGGAGATGCGCTACACACTGCCGTTGGCCGAGATCGTCTTCGACTTCTTCGACCAGCTGAAGTCCCGGACGAAGGGGTACGCGAGCCTCGACTACGAGCCGGTGGGGGAGCAGACCGCCGACCTGGTCAAGGTCGACGTGCTGCTGCACGGCGACCCGGTCGACGCCTTCTCCGCGATCGTGCACCGCGACAGCGCATACGGCTACGGCGTGGCGCTGGCACAGAAGCTCAAGGAGCTCATCCCGCGCCAGCAGTTCGAGGTGCCGATCCAGGCGGCGATCGGCGCGCGGGTGATCGCGCGGGAGACGATCCGGGCCATCCGCAAGGACGTGCTGGCCAAGTGCTACGGCGGCGACATCACCCGCAAGCGCAAGTTGCTGGAGAAGCAGAAGGAGGGCAAGAAGCGGATGAAGATGGTGGGGCGCGTCGAGGTCCCCCAGGAGGCCTTCATCGCCGCGCTGTCCACCGCCGACGGCCCGGCGCCCAAGAAGTAGCGGTCGCGCGCCTCAGCGGAGACGCAGCGTCTGGTCCAGCAGTGCCCGGTGCTCGGCGGGCAGCTTGTGCTCGGGCAGGGTGACGTCCAGGTCGTCGGCCTCGCACACCAAGCGGTAGACGTATCCGTCCGGGCGCGGCCGCTCCACGCGTGGTGAGAGGCGGAGCACGTCGTCGGCGAGCAGCCGCCGCCACGCCTCGGCCTGCTGGGTGTCGACGGTCTCGAGGTCGACCGTGTGCTCCGCCCGCATCCCGGCGAAGCCGCCGGAGCGGGTCACGGTCACGGTGCGCCGGCCGGTGCTCACGGCTGCGGGACCGACGCGGGACCGAGGCCGACGTGTGCCCATGCCTCGCCGACAGCTGTCGCCTCGCGGGACCCGTCGCCGAAGCGCAACGCCGCCTCGGCGGTCGTCAGCGCGGCGAAGGTGGCGAAGTCGCAGTCGCGGCCAATCTGGTCGCCGGTGAGAACGGCGTACCAGATCTCACCGGCTTGCTCCCAAGCGTTGCCGCCGATGGCGGTCGCCGCGAGGTGGAAGGCGCGGTTGGGGATGCCGGAGTTGATGTGCACCCCACCGTTGTCCTCCGATGTCTCGACGTAGTCGTCCAGGTGCCCAGGCTGGGGGTCGGTGCCAATGACAGGGTCGTCGTAGGCGGTGCCCGGGGCCGCCATCGAGCGCAGCGCGACGCCCTGCACGCGGCCGGTGAACAGCCCCGCGCCGATCAGCCAGTCGGCGTCGGCCGCGCCCTGCGCGAGGCTGCGCTGCTTGACCAGCGAGCCGAAGACGTCGGACATCGACTCGTTCAGTGCGCCGGGCTGCCCCGCGTAGAGCAGGTCCGAGGTGTTCTCGGTGACCCCGTGGGCGAGCTCGTGGCCGATGATGTCGATGCTGATCGTGAACCGGTTGAAGTACGTGCCGTCCCCGTCGCCGAAGACCATCCGGGTGCCCTCCCAGAACGCGTTGGAGTAGTCGACGCCGTAGTGCACGGTCGCCCGCAGCGGCATACCGTCGTCATCCAGGGAGTCGCGCGCGTACGCCTCGGCATAGAGCCCGTAGGTGGCACCGAGCCCGTCGTAGGCCTCGTCGGCGGCGAGATCGCCGGTGGCCGCCTCGCCCTCGCGGCGGACTAGCCGGCCGGGCAGGTCGGTGCCGGTGTCGGCGTCGCGGATACGCCGCCGCGGCGGGGTCTCGACGAGGTCGCGATCCTCGTCCGGGGTGGGGCGTTGCGCGTCCCTGACGTCGCCGTCGCCGCGCGGTCGGCGGCCGCGAAAGAGCGCGTCGAGCTCCAGCGTCCGGAGGGCGGCTGCCACCACCGGGGAGTCGCCGCTCGCACCGGCGATTGCGGCGAGGATGTATGGGGGGACGATCGTGCATGGCATCGGCGACCTCCGGGGTCGGGGTGGTGACCGGGGGGCCGACGCTACGCCCGGCCTCGCCGCCGCATCTAGGCTCGAGCGGTGTCCGTCCACCCTGTGCTGCCGGCCGAGGTGCTGGCATTCGCCCAGCGCGGCGCGGACTGGCAGCGGTGGGTCGCGGCGCTCCCCGGGTTGCGCCGCGACCTGTGCGACGAGTGGCAGCTGGCCCTCGACGGCGACACGATGCACGGCCACTGCGCCCTGGTGGACCCGGTGCGTACCCGTGACGGTCAGCCCGCCGTGCTCAAGATCGGCTGGCCGCACGCCGAGGCCGACCACGAGTCCCTTGCGCTGCGGCACTGGGCCGGTGTTGGCGCGGTGCGCCTGCTGCGGGCAGACCCGCGGCGCTCCGCGATGGTCCTCGAGCGAGCCGATGCGGGGCGTGACCTCAACACCCTGCCCGCCGACGCGGCCTGCGAGGTCGTGGCCGGACTCTACGGCGCACTGCACGTGCCGGCGTTCCCGCAGCTGCGGTTGCTGTCGGAGCGGGCCGCTGCCTGGTCGATGCAGCTCCTGGCGCTGCCCAGGACCGCCCCGTTGCCCCGGCGGCTGGTCGAGCAGGCCGCCGGGCTGGCCGGCGCCCTCGCCGCCGACCCCGGCTGCGACGGCCGGTTGGTTCATACCGACCTGCACTACGACAATGTCTTGGCTGGGGTTCGGCAGCCGTGGTTGGTCATCGACCCGAAACCGTTGTCGGGTGACCCGCACTACGAGGTGGCCCCGCTGCTGTGGAACAGGTGGGCCGAGCTCGTCGACACCGGTAACGTGCGCACGGCGATCCGGAACCGCTTTCACACCGTGGTCGACACCGCGGAGCTGGACGAGGACAGGGCCCGCGACTGGGTGGTTGTCCGTCAGCTCGTGAACGCGATGTGGGCGCTCGCCGGCGAGGTGCCGGCTGCCGGTGTGGGCGGCTACGTCACCCTTTGCCTGAGCGTCGCCAAGGCTGTGCAGGTCTGAAGCGGCGCGGGCGAAACGACCTGGAACGGTGCGCTGCTCACACCTCGGCCGTTCGGTCGGGTTGTGCTTTGGAGGTCGTAGCGACGACGCGAGGGGACCGACAATCATCGAAATGGATGGCGACCGAGAGACAGCGGGCTATGCCGCGGTCGCCGACCTGCTCACCCGGGTCGAACAGGTCATCGGTGTCGAGGAACTGGTCTTCCTGAGCGCGAGCGTCGCCCTGGAGGTGCTCGGTGCGGCGTCTGCGTCGGTAAGCCGGTTCGACGCCGAGGCGGGCAGCGTTCGGACACTGGTCAACGTCGGAGCACCCGGCCCGGGCGAGACCGAGCACCCGGCCGACGAACGCTATCGCGTCACCGACTTCCCCAACCTGCTCCAGGTTGCCGAGCACCAGCAGGCGTGGTCGCTGCAGCTCGAGGACGAAGACGTCGACTCCTCCGAGCGTGAGCTCCTCGAGTCCCTCGGCAAGTCCGCCGCGCTCGGCTGCCCGATCCTGCTCGGGGGGCGGCTCTGGGGTGAGCTGTACGTGACCCGCACAGCAGCGGACGGGGCGTTCACCGCCCGCGACCGAGCAGTGTCCCGCGTGATCGCCCAAGCCATCGCGCTCTGCCTCGGCCGACTCCGGAACCGAGACGAGCTCAGAGAGCTGGTGTACATCGACGCGCTCACGGGGTTGGGTAACCGGCGGCTGGCCGACGAGACGTTGCAAGCGCTGTGCGAGGACCCTGCGGCCGTCACTGTTGCCCTGTGGGACGTGGACGGGCTGAAGACGGTCAACGACCGTGACGGTCACCTGGGGGGTGACCGGTTGTTGCGCGAGATCGCGCTGTTGCTCAGCGAAGCGGCCAGCAGGTTGCCCCAGGCGATCGCGACACGGCTCGGCGGTGACGAGTTCTGCCTCATCGCGCCGGGTGTGGTCGACGAGCAGCTGAGTCGGCTGTTGCCCGACCTGTTCGCCCGGGCCGATGCGCTCGCGGCCGGCGCCGGCGTGTCGTGCGGGATCGCGTCGGTGGCCGCGCTCAGGGGCGAGGCCGAGGTCAAGGCGCTGATGCGCCGCGCCGACGACGCGCTGTACCGGGCCAAGCGTGCCGGTGGGCGTCGCCAGGTGCGCGACCGCTCCCGGCCACCAGACTCCGAGCCCTGACTGAGTACGCCCGATGTCGCGCGCCCCTGCGCCACGTCAACGTGGTGGAGCGACCCTTTACGGGGGGTGGGCGCCACGTAAAGGGTTCCCGCGCCACGTAAACGTGGCTTGGGACGGGGAGCGGCGCCCGCCGAGCCCGCCGCGAGGTGATGCCTACCCGCATGTCACCGGGTGCAATATCCTCGGGCTCATCAGCATCGATGCAGCCGAGAGACGACGATGACGACAACTGCGCCCAGCACCGACGACGTGGCGCTCGTCGACAACCGCGCCCCCAACGTCGCCCGAATGTTCCTCGACCAGGTGGCGGCGAGGCCGGACCAGGAGGCGTACCGCTTTCCGCGGGGCGACGCCTGGCTGTCGCGCACCTGGCGGGAGACCAACGACGAGGTACGCCTTCTGGCCGCCGGGCTGGTGTCGCTCGACGTCGGGCCGGAGCAGCGGGTCGCGATCGCGTCGACGACGCGTTACGAGTGGATCTTGGCCGATCTGGCGGTGATGTGCGCGGGCGCCGCCACCACCACCGTCTACCCCACCGTCGTGGCCGAGGACGTGGCCTATATCCTCGCCGACTCCGACAGCGTCGTGGTCTTCGCCGAAGACGAGACGCAGGTGGCCAAGCTGCGTCAGCAGCGCAGCGAGCTGCCCGGTGTCGCCCAGGTGGTCACGTTCGACGAGGTCGCCGACGACGATGCCGACGGCTGGGTGATCTCGCTCGCCCAGCTGTCCGAGCGGGGCCGGGATCACCTCGAGCAGCACCCTGGCGTGGTCGACGAGCGCATTGAGGCCATCGCACCCGACAGCCTCGCCACCTTGATCTACACCTCCGGCACTACCGGCCGGCCCAAGGGAGTCCGGCTGCGGCACAGCAGTTGGACGTACGAGGGGGCGGCGGTGGCGGCCACCGGCATCCTCACCGCCGAGGACCTGCAATACCTGTGGCTGCCGATGTCGCACTCGTTCGGCAAGGTGTTGTTGAGCACCCAGCTGGCGCTCGGCTACCCCACCGCGGTGGATGGCCGGGTCGACAAGATCATCGAGAACCTCGCCGTCGTGCAGCCCACCTTCATGGGTGCGGCGCCCCGAATCTTCGAGAAGGCGTATGGCCGGATCACAACGATGGCGCGCAACGAAGGCGGCGCCAGGGCCAGGATCTTTGACTGGGCCAGCGCGGTAGGGCGGAAGGTCGGGAGCGCGAAGGTCGAGGGCCGCCCCGTATCTCGGACGCTGGCTGCGCAGCACCGCGTCGCCGACGCGCTGGTGTTCAGCAAGGTGCGGGCACGCTTCGGCGGCCGGGTGCGGTTCTTCATCTCCGGCTCGGCGGCGCTCAACACCGACATCGCTGAGTGGTTCCACGCGGCGGGCATCGTGATCCTGGAGGGCTACGGGCTGACCGAGAGCTCCGCCGGCTCGTGCGTCAACAGGCTCGACAGCTACCGCTTCGGCTCGATCGGCATGCCGCTGCCCGGCACCGAGTTCCGCATCGCCGCCGACGGCGAGGTGCTGATCAAGGGGCCAGGTGTGATGGACGGGTACCACGCCCGGCCCGAGGAGACCGAGGAGACGCTGGGCCCAGATGGCTGGCTGCACACCGGTGACATCGGTGAGATCGACGCCGACGGCTTCGTCCGCATCACCGACCGTAAGAAGGATCTGTTCAAGACCTCCGGCGGCAAGTACGTCGCGCCCTCGTACATCGAGACCATGTTCAAGGGCATGTGTCCGCTGGTCAGCCAGATGCTGGTGCACGGCAGCGACCGCAACTTCTGCTCGGCGGTGATCAGCCTCGACCCCGACGCGGTCAGCGAATGGGCCGCACACAACGACCTGGCCGGTACGCCGTACGAGCAGGTCGTCCGCTCCGAGGAGATGCGTACGGTGCTGCAGGGCTACGTCGACCAGCTCAACGCCAAGCTCAACCGCTGGGAGACGGTCAAGAAGTTCATCGTGCTCGAGCACGACCTCAGCGTGGAGTCCGGTGAGCTCACCCCGAGCATGAAGGTGAAGCGCCGCGTGGTGGAGGGTAACTACCGAGAAGAGCTCGACGCCCTCTACCGCTAGCGGCCGAGTTTGCCGCTGCCCGGCAGACTGAGCCGGTGCCCTCGACCCTGCCTGCCGGCGACCCGGTGCCGAGCGACGGCAGCCTGCCCCCGGAAGCGCTCGCGGGTCTCGGTGCCCGCCCGTTCGGGCTGTACGTCCACGTCCCGTTCTGCGCGGTGCGCTGCGGCTACTGCGACTTCAACACCTACACCGCCACCGAGCTGGGTGCGGGCGTCTCCCAAGCCACGTACGCCCGGACTGCGATCGTCGAGCTGCGGCTGGCGGCGCGGGTGCTGTCGAGCCGCGGCGCGCGGCTGCCGCGGGTGGAGACCGTGTTTTTCGGTGGCGGGACGCCGACGTTGCTGCCCGCCGACGACCTGGTCCTGGTCCTCGCCGAGGTCGACCGCTTGTTCGGGCTCGCCGCGGGCGCGGAGGTCACCACCGAGGCCAACCCTGACAGCGTGACGCCAACGTCGCTGGCGCGGCTGCGCGCCGGCGGCTTCACCCGGGTGTCGTACGGGATGCAGTCGGCTGTGCCGCACGTGCTGGCGACGCTGGACCGCACCCACGACCCGCAGCGGGTGCCGCAAGCGGTGTCATGGGCGCGGTCGGCGGGGTTCGACCAGGTGAGCCTCGACTTGATCCACGGTACGCCGGGGGAGTCGTTGGCCGACTGGCGGAGCACGGTCGACAGTGCGTTGGCGATGCACCCGGACCACGTCAGCGCCTATGCCCTGATCCTCGAGCCGGGCACTGCCCTGGCCCGGCGGGTGTCGCGCGGCGAGGTCGCCGCGCCCGATGACGACCAGGCCGCCGACTCCTACGAGCTCGCCGACGAGCTGCTCGGCGCTGCCGGCTACGAGTGGTA
>JACCVL010000005.1 GCA_013698185.1 Nocardioidaceae bacterium | reverse complement strand
ACCAGCGCGACGCCGCGCGCGGCGTCTACCGCCACCAGCCGACCCCTGGGCAGGCCGCTCAGAACATGACCACCGAGCGGAGCACCTCACCGCGGTGCATCTTGGCGAAGGCGTCCTCGACGCCGTCGAGCCCGATCGTCTCCGAGACGAAGGCGTCCAGGTCGAGCCGGCCCTGCTGGTACAGGTCGACCAGCATCGGGAAGTCGCGCTCAGGCAGGCAGTCGCCGTACCAGCTGGACTTCAGCGCGCCGCCACGCCCGAAGACGTCGAGCAGCGGCAGCCGCACCGTCATCTGCGGTGTCGGTACGCCCACCAGCACGACGGTGCCGGCGAGGTCTCGGGCGTAGAAGGCCTGAGTCCAGGTCTCGGGGCGACCGACCGCGTCGATGACCACGTCCGCGCCGAATCCACCGGTGTGTCCCTGGATGGCCTCGACCACGTCAGCGGTGCTGGCGTCGACGGTGTGCGTCGCGCCGAGGCCCTCGGCCCAGCGCAGCTTCTTGGCGTCGACGTCGACGGCGATGATGGTGGCTGCACCGGCGAGGCGGGCGCCGGCGATGGCGGCATTGCCGACACCGCCGCAGCCGATCACCGCCACGCTGTCGCCGCGGGTCACCCCACCGGTGTTGATGGCTGCGCCCAGGCCGGCCATCACGCCGCAGCCGAGCAGGCCCACGGCCGCGGGCGACGCGGCAGGATCCACCGTCGTGCACTGTCCGGCGTGCACCAGCGTCTTGTCGGCGAAGGCGCCGATGCCGAGCGCCGGCGACAGTGCCGTGCCGTCGGCCAGCCGCATCGGTTGGCTGGCGTTATGGGTGTTGAAGCAGTACCAGGGGCGACCGCGCCGGCAGGCACGGCAGGTGCCGCACACCGCACGCCAGTTGAGCACGACGAAGTCACCGGGGGCGAGGTCGTCCACGCCCGGCCCGACCTCCTCGACGATCCCGGCGGCCTCATGGCCAAGCAGGAACGGGAACTCGTCGTTGATGCCCCCCTCGCGGTAGTGCAGGTCGGTGTGGCAGACCCCGCACGCCTGGACGCCAACCACGACCTCGCCGGGCCCGGGATCGGGCACCTCGACCTCTTCGACGGCGACCGGCTCGCCCTTGGCACGGGCAATGACTCCTCTGACGGTTTGCGACATGGGCCTGACGCTAGGCGCTGTGCCAGGTCAAGGCCAGTCAGCCGGCCACCCGCTAGCGTCGTCTCGGTGGGAGCGATCGCGGAGGGCCTGGCCCGGCTCGACGCGGGCGTCTCGTGGACGACCCTCACGACCGGTTGGGACGACGGCGGTGGATGGGTGGGCTGTTCGGACCTGCTCGACGACCCCCGTCGGCTCCTCGCCTGGCACCGGGCCGTGGCCGGGGCGCATCACCGGCAGGACGACGCGGGCCTGTTGACCGGGCAGGGTCTGGTCCTGGACTGGTACCTGGCGGCGGTGACGGTGCCAGCGGTAGGACTGTTCCACCTCGACCGCCGGGTGCCAGAGCTGGCTCCCGGTCGGCTGGCACTGCGCCTCGACGTGCCCGGCTCGCCGCCGGCTGCGACGGCACTCGAGCCTGGCGAATTCGGCTGCCTGCCGCGCGACCCCGCGGCCAGCGAGGTCGGTGCACGCGTGGTCGACGACCTGGAGGCGTTGGTGACGGTGCTGCGTACACAGCTCAATGACCATGCCGCCCACCTGATGGACGCCTACGCACAGACGACGCGGATCGGCCGGCACGGCTTGTGGGCCGCCGTGACCGATGCGGTCGACGTCGCCTTCCTGGTCGCCGGGTGGGTGGGCGGGGATATGGCCCGGGCAGCCGCCGACGCTGCGCACACCCTCGGGGCCGCCCCGCTGGTCGGCGAATCGACACTGCACCAGATCGAGGACGAGCGCGGCCGGTCGCACTGGACCCGGCGGCGCTACAGCTGCTGCTACCTCTACCGTGCGCCTGGGCAGACCGCATGCGTCACCTGTCCCCGCGTCAGTGCTGCGGAACGCCGACGCCAGGCGGCGCACTGGTGAGGGACCATCAGCTGGCGGTCGCCAGCACTCCGCTCTGCTTGATCAGCCGCCACACCTCGTCGCGGCGCTCGGTGGCGTAGCGGGCGGTGACGTGGTGGTCGTCGCGTCACACCACCTCCCCGTCCACGACGGGGGAGCACACCGGCGCACCCGGGCAGAAGGCGGGATTGAGGTTAGCGGTGAAGACGCGCGGCGACTCCGCTGCCGCGGTCAGGTAGTAGCCGTCGCTGGGGGCGACGTCGGTCGGCACCGGCACCGCACAGTCGGCGGCCTTGCCGGTGGTGGCGAGGCAGTCGGCGGGGTCGAAGGTCTCCGGCATCACCATCCGCTCGACCAGCAACGACCGGGGACCGAGGGCGTCGATGGTGGCCAACGTCTCCCGGGTCGCCTCGAGCATCGCCTGCGCCAGCGGTTGGTCCCGGCCGTCTCGCCGCTGCACCACGCCGGTCCATGTCCGCACGTCGTCGCGGGGCCGGCCCACGAGAACGACCACGTCGGGGTCGAGCCGCGGCAGCGCCCGCTCGTACCAGCCGACCCGAGCCTTGGTGCAGCGTTCCTGACTGTCGATCGAGGCCTCGGTGTTGAGCAGCGCCTCCTGCCACATGCAGCCCGCCAGGATGTTGAACGACAGGGTCAGGTCGTGGTCCTCGGCCATCGCGGTGAACATGCCGGCCAGCATCTGGGCCTGGCTGTCGCCGACGACGAGCACGTGCGGTCCCGAGCCCCTGCGCACCAGGCAGCCCGCCACCTCCTCGGGTGGGCACCAGCGTTGTGCGCCGACGTCGTCGCCGACCGCCTCCCAGTCCACGTCGTCGGGCAGCCGCGCGGACCTGCCGCTCGTGGCAACCACGGCCCTGGGGGCCATGGTGCCCGCGGCCGCGGCGGCGAGCACCGGGCGGCGTTGGGCGGCCAGCGTCAGGGGCACCACGGTGACCGCGACCAGCACGCTCGCGGCCAGTCCCACCACCGCGGTCTGCCAGGTGAAACGCGACAACCCCGCCGACCGCCGGATCGGCAGCTCCAGCACCTCGTACGACAGCGCCGCCAGTGCGGTGCTCAGCACCGCCGCCGCCACCGCGACGACGGGCGCGTCCACCACCAGCACCGTCTCGAGCACCAGGATGACCGGCCAGTGCCACAGATAAGTGCCGTACGACACCCGCCCGAGGAACACCGGCACCGGGCGGGACAGCAGTCGAGCGATCGGAGTGCGGTCGTTCCCCACCAGACCCCCGATCAGCAGCACCGACGCCCCGGTCGCGGCGATGCCACGCACCGACGGCGACAGGCTCAGCAGCCCCGACCCGAGCACCAGCAGGCACGGCAGTGCGACCAGCGTGGCCAGCGCGGCGGCCGCCGGCCGGCGTTGGGAGTCCGTGCGCCCGCGCAGGGCGGAACCCAGCAGGGCGCCGGCGAGCAGCTGGTAGAGGCGGGCGTCGGTGCCGTAGTAGGCGTGCATCGGGTCGACCTGCGCCCAGACGAGCTGCGCGGTCAGTGACAGTGCCAGCAACGCAGGCCGCCGACCAACCGGGCCGGGCGGCCCCGCGGCGTCCTGGTGAGGGCCACCAGCAGCAGCGGGAAGACCAGGTAGAACTGCTCCTCGATCGCCAGCGACCAGAAGTGCAGGAACGGGCTCTCCTGTACGTCGGCGGCGAAGTAGTCGGTGGACTGCCCGAGGAAGCGCCAGTTGGCGACATAGAGCAGCGCACTCTGGGCATCACCGACCAGCGGGATGCGGCGCACGACAGAGGTCACGAGCAGGAAGGTGAGACTGGTGGCCACGATGGCCACGAGCGCTGCCGGCAGCAGCCGTCGCACCCGGCGGGCGTAGAAGCGGCCGATCCGCACGGTGCCGGTCTCGGATCTCGGTCAGGATCACCGTCGAGACGAGGAACCCGGACAGGACGAAGAACAGGTCCACGCCGATGAAGCCGCCGCCCATCGACGCCAGGCCGGTGTGGAAGAGCAGCACGAGATAGACCGCGACCGATCGCAACCCATCCAGGGCAGGGCGATGCGACCAGGTCATGGTCGCCGATACTACGAAGAGTCAGACCCTGATCACGCGAGGCTGGCGGGCCGCAGCGCGACCACCTCGGCGGGCACCGGGATGTCCGCCGCACAGTCCGAGCTGCGCACCGGATCGCCGCAGACCGCCTCTACCGGCACGACCCCGGCCCACACCTGCGCCCCGATGTCGTCGACATCGTCGACGGGGTCGCCGGAGCGAACCTTGAGCGATGCCTCGTGCAGCGGCAGCGCGAGCACCGTGGTCGCAGCAAGCTCCTTGCGGGTGTGCGGGCGCAGGGTATGCGCACGCCCGGGCACGACCTGGTCGACGACCAGGTCGAGCGCGCGAAGCTTCTCGACCGGGTCCTGGACCAGCCGTGGCACCCCCATGATCACCGCGCTGCGGTAGTTCATCGAGTGGTGGAAGCCGCTGCGCGCCAGCACTAAGCCGTCGAGCAGCGTCACCGTGACGCAGACGGCCTGGTCGGGAGCCTCGCCGAGGCTGCGCGCGGCGACCGAGCCGTGCACGTAGAGCGTGCCGTCGCGGTCGGGCCCGTCTCGGTCCACCCCGTAGACGGTCGGCACCACCCGAGGCACCCCGTCGACGACGACGCCGAGGTGGCAGACCAGGCCGTCGGCCAGGGCGGCATACAGGCTCTCCCGGTCGGACTGGGCGCG
>JACCVL010000297.1 GCA_013698185.1 Nocardioidaceae bacterium | reverse complement strand
GGCTGGGCGCCAGCCGGCGGGCACTGCGCACCGACAGCGGCAACGGCGACCAGCCGGCAAGGCGACCGAGCTCGACGACCGGCGGGGCGACCGGGGCATCCACCATGGCAACGGCCGGCTCCGCGCTCGACACGGTGCCGTCCGGTTTCACGCTGAGCACTCGGTCGGCGTACTCGACGACACGCTCCAGCCGGTGCTCGGCGACCAGCACGGTCACGCCGAGGTCGTGCACCAGCCGCAGCAAGGCGCCGAGCACCTCCTCGGCCGCACCGGGGTCGAGTGCTGACGTCGGTTCGTCGAGCACCAGCACGCGCGGTCCAGCGGTGAGCACGGCACCGATGGCGACCCGCTGCTGCTGGCCACCGGACAGCGCCTGCACGGGTCGCTGCCGCAGGTCGGCGATGCCGAGCAGGTCGAGGGTCTGCTCCACTCTGGTGCGCATCACCGCCGGGGGCACCGCGAGCTGCTCCATCACGTAGGCAAGCTCCTCCTCCACCGACCCGGTGACGAACGAGGCGGCCGGGTCCTGGCCGACCCAGCCGACGACGTGGGCCAGGTCCCGGGGCGGATGGGTGCGCGTGTCCAGGCCGTCGACAAGCACCCGCCCGGCCAGCCGCCCGCCGGTGGCGTGCGGCACCGATCCGTTGACGGCGCCGAGCAGGGTGGACTTGCCGGCCCCGGTGGGGCCGGCTACAAGCACCAGCTCGCCCTCGGGCACCACCACATCGACGTCGCGCAGCACGAGCCTTTCCGCGCCGGCGTAGCCGAACGAGACCTGGTCGAAGACGATCACGCCGGCACCCTGGCTCGTACGAGGGGCGGGCCGAGCCGGTGCGGAACCGATCCCGGCGGTGGTGGCGTCAGCAGCGCCGGCGCCAGGGCTGCCAGCAGCCCGAGGAGCGGCAGCAGCGAGAGGGTCGGCCAGCTCGGTGGCGACACCACCGGTGTGGTCACCAGCGGTGCCACATCGCTGGTCACGAGGAAGGTCACCGCCACGACGACGCCGGCCAGCACGGCACAGATCTCCGGCGGCGCCCAGCGGTCCGGGCGGTAGCGGGTGCGTTCGACCCGCCGGCCCGCCAGCGTCAGTCCCCCGACGGCGGCCGCCACGCCGGCGGCGAGCATCGGCAACCCGAGCCAGCGTGGCGTGCTGGTGTCGAGCAGGGCGTAGACGCCCACGAGCAGTCCGATCAGTCCACCCATCAGCAGTCCGGCGACGAGCGCACGGATGCGGCTCGGCACAGCGGCTCGGCGGCCGTAGCCCCGCGCATCCATGGATGCCGCGAGCGCGAGGCTACGGTCCACCGCATCCTCCAGCACCGGCACCACCACGGCGCGCAGGCGGTTGCGACGCCCACCACCCCCACCGCGCAGGCGCCGCGCGGCCCGGACGCGGGCGGTGGACTCTGCCAACTGCGGCAGTACCGACACCGCGACGACGGCGGCAGCGCCGACCTCGTGCAGCGCCGGAGGCATCGACTTGAGCAGCCGCCGCGGGTCGGCCAGCGCATTGGCAGCCCCGACGCAGACCAGCATCGTCGCAAGCCGCAGACCCTCGCTCACCGACGCCAGCAACGCCGACGAGGTGAGCGGACCCAGCAGCGTCGGCGCCCCCGGCCACTGCAGGTCGACACCGGGCAGGGGCAGCAGCACCGGATCTCCGGCAGAGCCGACACCCCCGCCGCCGAGCAGCAACCGGAACACCACCCGGATCACCACCACGAGCAGTCCCGCCAACAGGTACCACCGAAAGGCCCGGGCGTACGGCGCGTCACCGCGCCGTGCCAGCACCACACAGCCGACGACACCGACCAGCGCCAGCAGCAACAGCGGGTTGGTCGTCTGCGCCGCCGCCGCCGCGAGACCCAGTGCCCACGCCCACCAGGCGAGCGGGTGCAGGGTCCGCGGCAGCAGCAACGTGCTCATGACGAGGGCTTTCCTCGGCTCCGTCTGCGCCAGGCAAGACCGGTCCCGAGAGCCGCCAGTGCGGCGACCAGACCGGCACCCAGCAGCGTGGACGCAGGGGGCGCGGTGCTCTCCTCAGCGGTCGCCCGGACAGGCACGTCACCGGTCACCACCGGCCCGGACGCAGGTCCTGCGGTGCGGTTGGGCCTGTCCGGCGCCCGCTTCTCGGCCGGTTCGGCCTCCCGCTTGGCCTCCCG
>JACCVL010000268.1 GCA_013698185.1 Nocardioidaceae bacterium | reverse complement strand
GCCGACGACCTGCTCCCCGAACGGGCCCTGTCCGGCGACGGCCAGGCCCGGCACCACCTGGTCGACACCATCTTCCGGCCGCTGGCCCGTGACAAGGTGCTGCTTCAGACCCTGTCCACCCACACCGAGCAGGGCGGCTCGCTCGAAGGGACCGCGCGGGCACTGTTCGTCCACGTGAACACGGTGCGTTACCGCTTGCGCCGGATCGAGGAGGTCACCGGGCTGGCGCCGTCGCACCCCCGAGACGCCTACACCTTGCGCGTGGCGATGACTCTCGGCCGGCTGCGCGAGCCCGGCGCCTGACCGCGGCATCGACAACTGTCCTTGTAGGAAACCTCCAAGGACACGCAGCGATCTTCGTTCGCTTCGCAGCCGAGACCCGAGGGGCCCGCACGGGAGGGTGGACCAGTGCTTGTGATCGTCGCCCCCGGCCAAGGTGCCCAGACCCCCGGCTTCCTCCGCCCGTGGCTGGAGGACCCGGTCTTCAGCGACCGCATGCACTGGCTGTCGACCGTCGCCGGCATCGACCTCGCCCACCACGGCAGTGAGTCCGACGAGGCGACCATCCGCGACACCGCCGTGGCCCAGCCCTTGCTGGTCGCTGCCGGCCTGGTTGCCGCTCTGCAGCTCTTTCCGCACCCGTCCGATGCCTTCGGCTCCGTCGGCGCCGCAAGCGGCCACAGCGTCGGTGAGATCACCGCGGCAACAGGAGCCGGCGTCATCAGCGCGGAGCAGGCGATGGTGCTCGTGCGGGAGCGAGGCAAGGCGATGGCGATCGCAGCCGCGCGCACCCCGACATCCATGACCGCCGTCCTCGGTGGCGACCGCGACGAGGTGCTCGCCACGCTCGAGCGGCACGGCCTGACCCCGGCCAACGACAACGGACCGGGTCAGATCGTGGCCGCCGGCACCGTGCAGCAGCTGGCGGCGCTCGCCGACGACACACCGGCGAAGGCGCGGCTGGCACCGCTGTTGGTCGCGGGGGCATTCCACACCGAGCACATGGCGCCTGCGGTGGACTCGCTCGCTCGCCTGGCCCGGTCGATCACCGTGCATGACCCGCGGCTGCGGCTGGTGTCCAACCAAGACGGTCAGGTCGTCCATGACGGCACGGACGTGGTGCGGCGCATCGTCGGACAGGTCGCGCGCCCGGTGCGCTGGGATCTGTGCCTGCAGACACTGAGCGACCTTGGCACCACCGGCATCTTGGAGATGCCGCCCGCCGGCACGCTGACCGGGATCGCGCGGCGCAACCTCAAGGGGGTCGCCACGTTCGCCCTGAAGACCCCCGACCAGCTCGACGACGCGCGCGCCTTCGTCCAGCAGCACGCGGATGCCTCCCCGCTCACCGACTCGCCGACCTGGCGGCTGCTGGTGGCCCCGGCCAAGGGGACATTCGAGATCTCCGGCAGCCGGGGCCGAGACGACCAGCTGAAGGCCGAGGAGCGGGTCGGCACCGTGCGCAGCCTGCGCGACGAGATCCCGGTTGTCGCGCCGTACGGGGGGCATGTGATGGAGTGGCTGGTCGAGGACGGTGACCTGGTCTCACCGGGCCAACCACTGGTACGACTGCATCCGGAGGCGGGTGCATGAGCCCCGACGACAGCACCCGGCGCGGCCCGCGGTCCAGTGTCGCGATCGCCGACGCCTCGACGCGCGGCGGACCGTCCCGGCTGCTCGGGATCGGCGCCTACCGCCCTCGCCGGGAGGTGCCCAACGCTGAGATCATCGAGGCGATCGACTCCACCGACGAATGGATCCGTACCCGGTCGGGGATCACGAGCCGTCGCTTCGCTGGTCCCGACGAGACCGTCGCGGCCATGTCGATCGCTGCGTCCAAACAGGCCATGGACGACGCCGGCGTGTCCGCCGGGGAGCTCGACTGCGTCATCGTCGCCACGATCTCCCACCTGCTGCAGACCCCGGCGGTGGCCGCACAGGTCGCCGCCGAGCTCGGTGCCACCCCGGCTGCCGCGTTCGACGTCTCCGCGGCCTGCGCGGGCTTCTGCTACGGCGTCGCGATGGCCGCCGACATGGTCCGGGCGGGCTCAGCCAGGCATGTGCTGGTGATCGGGGTGGAGAAGCTGTCGGACATCACCGACCCCCACGACCGCTCGACGGCGTTCATCTTCGCCGACGGCGCGGGCGCCGCGGTGGTCGGTCCGGCTGACGAGCCTGGCATCGGTCCGGTGGTGTGGGGCTCGGAGGGCGAGCGCTTCGACCTCATCCGCCAGGAGACGTACTGGCCTGTCGACGGTTTCGGCACAGAGGACGACGACCCGGAGAACTCCAAGCCCACCCACCTCCTGCGGATGGAGGGAAACTCGGTCTTCCGCTGGGCCAGCTTCGAGATGCCCAAGGTTGCCCAGCGCGCCCTCGACGCGGCCGGCGTTACGGCTGCAGATCTCGACGCCTTCGTCCCCCATCAGGCCAACATGCGCATCACCGACACCATGGCGCGCCAGCTCAAGCTGCCCGACCACGTCGCGATCGCCCGCGACATCGCCGAGCAGGGCAACACCTCAGGCGCGTCGGTCCCGCTGGCGCTGCGCCGGCTCATGGACGACGGTGAGACGCGTTCTGGTGATCTGGCCCTGCTCATCGGCTTCGGCGCCGGGCTGGTCTATGCCGCCCAGGTCGTCCGGATGCCATGACGACACCGAACCCTGCCGGCGCCCCCTGACCGGCGAGACGCCGAACCGCACCGCGCGAGTTGTCCGTACGAAATCCCACCGAGCACGAGGAGACAGCAGATGGCAAGCACCGAGGAGATCCGCTCCGACCTGGCCGACATCGTCAACGAGGTCGCCGGTGTGCCGGCCGAGGACGTCCAGCTCGACAAGTCCTTCGTTGACGACCTCGACGTCGACTCGTTGTCGATGGTCGAGGTGGTCGTCGCCGCCGAGGAGAAGTTCGACGTCAAGATCCCCGACGACGAGGTCAAGAACCTCAAGACCGTCGGCGACGCCGTCGCCTTCATCGAACGCGCCCAGGCAGCGTGAGCGCACATCCTTTGGCGGCACGGTCGCGCTGGCGTACCAGCCGTCGGA
>JACCVL010000184.1 GCA_013698185.1 Nocardioidaceae bacterium | reverse complement strand
TCTTCTTCTGGTCGGTGGCCTTCCAGTCGTCGATCAGGTGCGACATCGACGGGTCGGTCTGGGTCACGACGGTCCGGTCGAGCGCCACCTCGTCCACCGAGGTTGTGGCGACCGCGTTCTGCAGCAGCCGATAGGTGGAGTGTGCACCGAAGTCCTTGGCGAACCGCTCGGTGCTGGCCTGGTCGAACGCTGCCCGCATCTGTGCACCCCCAGTGGCCGGTCCGGATCGGTAGCGTCCGACGATAGCCGCTCCCAGGGCCGCCGCCGTCCTGGTGCGGCTGACGATGGCGTGGCCCCGTCACCGTCCATGGACCCAGCCCCGCAGCCAGCGCCGCTCAACCCCGAGCGGGAGTGGCTGCTCCGGTACGGCGCACCCGGGGTGTGAGCCTCTGGACCGCCACCCTGCTCGGTTGCCGGGGGCTCAGCCCGCGAGCTTGCCAGCGATGTCAGCCAGGCGGCTGCCCTGGTGGCGGGCCGCGGTCAGCACGAGATCGCTGGGCGGCTCGTTGTTCGGACCGGTGGCGTGGGACGTGCCGTACGGGTTGCCGCCGGCGGCGTAGAGCGCCGGGTCGGTGTAGCCGGGTGCGACGATGACGCCGCCCCAGTGGTGCAGGGTGTTGTAGAGCGCGAGCAGCGTGCTCTCGTTACCGCCGTGAGTGTTCATGGCGCTGGTGAAGCCGGTGTACGCCTTGCCGGCGAGCAGTCCCTGAGCCCACAGCGGACCGGTGGTGTCCATGAACTGCTTGAGCTGCGCGCTCACGTTCCCATAGCGCGTGGGTGTGCCCATCGCCACGCCGTCGGCCCATTGCAGGTCGTCGTGCGTGGCGATCTCGATCTCCTGCGCCGGGCCCTCCAGCCACGCCTTCCAGCCCGGGCTGCCGTCGATGGCCTCCTGCGGCGCGGTCTCGGTGACGCGGCGTAGGCGCACCTCGGCGCCGGCGCTCTCGGCGCCTTCGGCGACCGCGCGCGAGGGCGGCGTTAGTGCCCGAGGATGAGTAGAAGATGACGGAGACAGTGGTCATGGGACGTCCGTTCCTGGTCGGGATCGTGGCTGCGACCGTTGTGGGGCAGCCCTGCAGGACCAGTCTGGCCAATCTCATTGAAATTGCAACCGAGTGCGCCGCGGGAGCCGCGGCCTGAGCGGCAAACCAGGTGCGAACGCCAGGTGCCGGGTCTGTGCTGATCGAGTTCGAAGACTCCCGGCGGACTGGCAGCGCCCTGGCGCCGACCTGAGCTCGGTGACCACCGGGATCTTCGCTGGCGAGTGGATGGTCGCGTACGCGGAAAGCGGGACCGGGTCGAGCTCTCGACGGATTCCCACACGGAAGCGCTGGGGCTGTACGAACACGTGGGCATGCAGGTGCAGTCCTCGCATACTCATCGGGCGAAGCGCCTGTAGACTCCGCTTCGGTGTCGGGCCGCGGTAGCCCCGGGTCCCAAAATTAGCCGCCACGAGCGGCCACGCGCCGTGAGGCGCTCCCGGCCCGACACCGACCTCGTCCGGACGGGGCCGACTCAGGCCAGCTGGCCGTCCCGCTCGAGCCGCGCGGCACGCTCCAGCTGCTCGGCGGTTGACACCAGCCGGCTCGCCGACCGGGTGGAGGCCGGAGGATCTTCCGCGAGCACCGCCCGGCCGACCGCCACCACCCTGGCGAAGGCGGCCGCGCGCTCGAGCGTGACCGCCAGATCGGCCACCACGACGCCGCGCAGCACGGTGTCGGCGAGTTGTCGGACCTCGTCGACACCCGGCGGGTCGACCACCCCGGCGATCACCTCGTGCACCGGTGCGACCGTGCGCCCGGCGACAAACTCTCGGCAGGCGCGACCGGGGTCGCGGTACACGGCCGACCGCAACAGGTAGAGCCGCCACAGCGTGCCGGCCAGCGAGTCCGACGGTGCGTCGGCCCACAGAGCGGCGAGCTCGTCGAGCCCTTGCTCGTCAGCCAGCTGCACCACCCGCTCGGCGACGGCGGCGTCCTGGCTGTCGCGGGCACCGCGCACCAGCAGAGTCGCGGCTCGTGCGCCCGCTTCTGCTCTCAGCGCGGGGTCCTCGGCACCGGGCATGCCCGCGAACACGGTGTCACCGGGCAGCGACGGCCGATGGAATCGTGACGTGTCCACCCGCCGATCGTCGCACGCGTGCGACCCGCGTACCGGCATTGCCCGACAACGGGGGCCAATTGCTGGGGCTCAGGACCCGCCCAGGGCGGCAGCCACAAGGGGGATGGCTCGCTCCGCGGGCGCCTGGCCCGGCGGGTAGTCGTAGTCCTGGCCAATGCTGCTCATCGACACCACGGCGACCAGGTCCTGGATCTGTACGACCGCGACCGCGTCGATGTAGGCGGCGTCCGGCTCGCCTCGGACCGGGCCCGAGAAGACCACCCCGGCCGCGGCGTGCCCGCCGCTGACCGGCACCGGTGCCAGCGGCTCGACCGCGCCGCGAGGGAAGCGGTCGAGGGTGCGCAGCTGGTCGGCGCAGTTCTTCGCATTGGCCACGAGCACCGCGAACACGCGTTCCGCGCTGCGCCGGTCAGCGGTGCGGCCGACAACCTGCGTCGCTGTCGCGGTCCCGGCTGTCGCCGCATACCTGCGTTCCACCGCCGTGACCGCGCCGTTGGATACCAGCGCGAACTGCTGGCACACCCACCCCGGCCGCTGGGACTCCCGTGGGGTCGTGGCGGTCTCGCGCCAGCCCACCTCGTCGTTCAGACCTGGCAGCGTGGCTGCGGACAGCAGGGTTCCGGGCAGACCTGACGCCGTGGGTGGGGCTGGTGTCGGGTCGGGTGTCTGCGAGTCGTCCTCGGTGGGCTCGCTGTCGTCCTCGGTGGGCTCGGTGGGCGGGTCGGAGGTGGTCGTCGGGGTCTGCCCCACAGGGGGTGGGGTCGTCGACTCGGCCGAATTGTCCGCGCTGGGTGCGGCGGCCTCACTGCCACACCCTGCCAGTGCGACCGACGCCGCCACCACGACAGCGAGCCGCACCGTGCGGTGGCGAGCTTGGCGACGGCGATCTCGTCCGGCCACGACTGCCCCTCCCGATCCGGCCCGGACGCTTTCATCCGCAGCCTCCCATCGAGACTAGTGAACAGACAGTGACATGCCGTCACGACGCGCGGCCGCCTGTGGCCATCGCTGCGGCGAACCGGTCGGCGGTGAGCTCGACCTGCCACGCGCGGGCGCCACGCTGGCGGAGGAAGTCGGCGACGCTGTCACCGTCGAGCGGAGCCGGTGGTGACCACGCCAGCCGCCGCACCGACTCGGGGGTGAGCAGGTTCTCGGCGGGCAGGTCGTGCTGCTCGCACAGCTCGCTCACCACCGACCGGCAGGCCCGCAGCCGGAGAGCGGCCGGCGGGTTGCGCTCTGCCCAGGAGCGCGGTGGCGGCAACCCCTCACCACGCCCGGACGTGGGCGGGAGCGCCGCTTCCGGGATCACTCGTGCCCGTTCGAGCGCCCCGGACCACACGTCCAGATGGCGCCGGGCCTGGCGGTGACGCATGCCGGCCAGTCCGCGGAGCGCCTGCTGCTCACGGGGCATGGCGATGGCTGCCTCGACGATGGCCGCATCGGTGAGCAGTCGACCGGGTGCGACGTCGAGATCAGCCGCGAGTGTGTCGCGGGCCTCCCACAACTCACGAACGACGCCGAGCGCGCGCCGGCCGCGTACCCGGTGCAAGCCGGACGTCCGGCGCCACGGCTCGGCCCGCGGCTCCGGGCCGGTGAAGTGCGTGAGGCTCGCGAACTCCTGTGCCGCCCACTCGGCCTTGCCGGCCTCGACCAGCCGGTCCGCCAACACCTCGCGCAGCTCGACAAGGACCTCGACGTCCAGGGCCGCATACTCCAGCCACGCCTCGGGCAGCGGCCGCGTCGACCAGTCGACTGCAGAATGCTCCTTGGCGAGCCGGTAGCCGGACAGCTCCTCGACGAGACTCGCGAGGCCGACCCGGGGCAGGTTCAGCAGCCTGGCCGCGAGCTCGGTGTCGAAGAGCCGCTGCGGCCGCAGCCCTATCTCAGCCAGGCACGGCAGGTCCTGCGTGGCGGCATGCAGCACCCACTCGGTGCCGTCGATTGCGACGATCAGCGCCGAGAGGTCCGCGCACGCGATCGGGTCGACCAGGACGGTCGTGGAGCCGGCGCGACGCAGCTGGACGAGATAGGCCCGCTGCGAGTAGCGGTAACCAGACGCCCGTTCGGCGTCGAGAGCGACCGGGCCGGTCCCCGACGCCAGCTCGCTCGCCACGCGTTGCAGCGAGGCCGCCGTGTCGGTGATGGACGGGAGGGGATCGGCGAGCCGCAGCAGCGGCTTCGGGGGCACTGGGGACTCGGCGGAGGGCGGGTCCGGCGGCGCCGCCGCGGGGTCACCTGCGACGTCAGCCACGCGCACCGTGCCGGCGGGGCAATGCCACGACCCCCGACGTCACCGGCACCAGCCCGCTCGCAGCACCGAGCACCTCCGCCCAGGCCTCGACATGGCCGGGCAACTCGTGAACCGGCGCGGCGTCACGGCCATCCTCGCTCGGGGTCCACGAGGCGCGTACCTCCACCTGCGCGGTCAGACCGTCGCCGGCAATGTTGCCGAACCCCTCCGACAGCACCACGGTCACCGTGCCGCTCGGGGCGACGACGTCGAGGCGATGCCCCTGCCAGGCATCGGTCAGCCAGCTCCACGCAACCGCGGCCAGCATTGGGTCGCGCACCATCTCGGGGTCGACCTCGGCGCGCACGAAGGTGACGCACCGAAACGTCCCCTCCCAGCTGTCGTTGCCGGCCGGGTCGTGCAGCAGCACCAGCCGGCCGGTGCCGATGTCACGGTCGCCGACCACCACATCGGCCCCCAGTGCGGTGGCGAAGGGAGCGATGCGTTGGGGCGCGGGCACCTCGGTGAGCTCGATCTCCGGACGCAGGCGTACGGATCGCAACTGTTCGACCGCCGCACGGAACTGCGCCGGCGGAGGGTCGAGCTCTCGGCCGGCGCCCATGTGAACAGCGTATGTCGGCCCCTCAGGGCCACCCCGGCGACGCGCCGCGTCGGCTGGGAGGATCAACGGGTGCCCGACGTCCAGAACGAGTCCCCCCGCGCGGCCGAGCCGGCGTTCCTCGCCGCGTGCAACCGCCGGGCGCCGAACCGCCTGCCGGTGTGGTTCATGCGCCAGGCTGGCCGTTCGTTGCCCGAGTACCGCGCGCTGCGTGACGGCGTCACCATGCTGGACTCGTGTGCCCGCCCAGAGATGGTCGTGGAGATCACGATGCAGCCGGTGCGTCGGCACCGTGTGGATGCAGCAGTGCTGTACTCCGACATCGTGGTCCCGCTCAAGGCGATCGGGGTCGACCTGGACATCGTGCCGGGAACCGGCCCGGTGATCGCCGACCCGGTGCGCTCCGCCCGAGAGGTGGCCCGGCTGCGCCCGTTGAGCGTGGATGACGTCCCCTACGTCGACGCCGCCTGCCGCGAGCTGGTAGTCCAGCTGGGTGCGACGCCGCTGATCGGCTTCGCCGGTGCCCCCTTCACGCTCGCCTCGTACCTCGTCGAGGGCGGACCGTCTCGCGACCACGCCCGCACCAAGGCACTGATGCATGACGACACGCAGCTGTGGCACGACCTGCTCGGCCGGCTCGCGGCGATCACCGGTGCGTTCCTACGGGTGCAGATCGACGCCGGCGCCCGGGCGGTGCAGCTGTTCGACTCCTGGGTGGGGACGCTGTCGGCTGCCGACTATGCCGAGTTCGTGCAGCCACACTCGGCGGCGGTGCTGGCCGCTGTGGCCGACCTCGGGGTGCCACGTATCCACTTTGGAGTCGGTACCGGTGAGCTGTTGGCCCTGATGGGGGAGGCGGGCGCCGACGTCGTCGGCGTCGACTGGCGGGTGCCGCTGTCGGAGGCGACGCGACGGGTCGGGCCGGAGCGTGCGTTGCAGGGCAACCTCGACCCGGCGCTGCTGCGAGCGCGGTGGCCAGTCGTGGAGGCGGCGGTGCGCAAGGTCGTCCGCGAGGGGCAGACGGCGCCGGGCCACGTGTTCAACCTGGGCCATGGGGTGCCGCCGGACACCGATCCCGACGTGCTGACCCGCATCGTCGAGCTCGTGCACAGTCTCACGCCGCGGGCGGGCTGACCGGGGTTTCGGGCGCCCGCCGACGCCTCAGCACCGCCAGCGGGACGAGGACCACAGCGCCGATCAGAGCGAACGGCAGTGCCACCCCGAGGACGGTGCTGACCCCGACCACCAGCTCGCGCAACCCGTCCCAGCCCTCGCGCACGCCGGCGGTGAAACCGCGCAGAGTGTCGTCCTTGCTCGCGGCCGGGGGACGTGCCGGCCGTTGCAGCTCGAGTCGCACCGTGGCGAACTGGGTCTGACCGGCCAGCGTCCGCTGCTGGGCCTGGAGCGCCTCGAGATCGGCCTGGCGGTCCGCAAGCACGCCCTCGAGCTGGATGACGGTGCCGAGCTTGTTGGCCCGCCCCAGCAGCGCGCGGATCCGGTCCAGGGCAGTGCGCGCGCTCTCGACTCGACTGTCGACGTCGGCCACCTGTGCGGTGACGTCCTCCAGAGCGATGTTCGTCGTCCGGACGTCGCCGAGGTCGGACACCGCGGCCAGGGCCGCGTCGAAGCTGTCGGTCGGCACCTGCAGGCTGAGGTGCATGGTTCTCGTACCCGCTGGGTCGCCGCCCCGGTGGCCCGAGACCGAGGACGTCTCGCTGGCCACGACGCCGTCGAGGTCGTCCACGAGACTGCTCACCGCGGCGCGGGCGGCGTCGATGTCCTCGACGACCACCGACAGGTCCGCGGTCCGAATGACGTCCCGTCCGACCAGCGCGCCGTCGTCCAGGGTCGGCACCAGGCCCGATGAGCCGGCACCCTTGCGCTGCGCGCCAGCGACGCCACTACTGTCCGCGTCGACGATGCGTCCTGACTCAGGCTGCATCGCGTCGGCGCTGTCAGTGCTGCCGCCGGAGTCCTCCCCGCCGCCCGAGCTGCAGGCGCCGAGACCAACCGTCAGCGCCACGGCGAGCACGGCGGCGAGGACGGCGACGGTCGGTCGTGGCCGGCGGACGAGGGTGGCGCTGCGTCGAGTCATGCCGCTTCGACGCGGCACTGCGGTCGTGGGTTCCGTCCGGTCTTGGCAAGATGGCGGTGTGCCTGTTCGCGATTCCCGGCCGCCTGTGCCCCCTCCGCACGTCGTGGTCGTCGGCGCCGGCATCACCGGCCTCGCAGCAGCACACCGCATCACCTCCTCGCACCCCGGCGTACGCGTCACCGTGCTCGAGGCGGGTCCCGTCATCGGCGGCAAGCTGGCCCAGGCCGAGGTCGCCGGGCAGCCTGTGGACACCGGAGCGGAGTCGTTGCTGAACCGCCGTCCCGAGGCCGTGGACCTGGTGCGGGCGGTCGGCCTCGGCGATGACGTGTGCTACCCGGGGACCACCTCGGCGTCCATCTGGAGTCGTGGCGGGCTGCGCCCGATGCCGCCGACGGTGTTGGGTGTTCCCAGCGACCTGCTGGCCCTGACGCGCAGCGGGGTGCTCTCTCGCACCGGGGTGGCCCGCGCGCTGCTCGACCGGGGACTGCCCGGCTCGCCCGTCGACCCCGACGAGGACATGGCGGTCGGCCGCTTCGTCCGCCGCCGGCTCGGCGTCGAGGTCAGTGCCCGGCTGCTCGAACCCCTACTCGGCGGTGTCTACGCCGGCCACGCGGACCGGCTGTCGCTGCAGGCGGCCGCACCCCAGGTCGCCGAGCTGGCGCAGGTCGGCGGCTCGTTGCTGAAGGCGGCGGCGGCGAAGGCTGCCGTCCGACGCGGCGCGGCCGCAACTCCGGTGTTCGCCGGTGTCGTGGGGGGCATCGGGCGACTGCCGGGCGCGGTGGCGGCTGCGTCGGCTGCCGACATCCGCACCGCCACGACGGTGCGCGAGCTGCGCCGCAGGGGTGACGACAGCGCTGGGTGGCAGCTCGTCGTCGGCCGCGCGGACGCACCCGAGCTCATCAACGCCGAGGCCGTGCTGCTCGCCACCCCTGCCGCGCCGACCGCCAGGCTGCTCGAACGCATAGCACCCGCCGCGGCGCTGGAGCTGCACGGTGTGGAGAGCGCGAGCGTCGCGGTGGTCACCCTGGCCGTGCCGCTGAGCGGCTTCGGTGACTCGCCGATCGGGTCGGGCTTCCTGGTGCCGCCGGTCGAGCGGCGTGCGGTCAAGGCCGTCACCTGGTCGAGCCGCAAGTGGGGGTGGGTCGCGGACCGGATGCCCGCGGACACGGTGCTGCTGCGCACGTCGTTCGGCCGGCACGGGGAGGCCGAGGTCCTGCAGCGCAACGACACCGAGCTGGTGCAGCTGGCGGCCGACGAGCTGGGCGACGCCGTCGGTCTGCACGGCCGGCTGGTCGACGCGCAGGTGACGCGGTGGGGTGGCGGGCTGCCGCAGTACGCCGTCGGGCACCGCGACAAGGTGGCCCGGGTACGGCGTGCGGTGGCAGCGGTCGACGGCCTCGACGTGGCCGGGGCAACCTACGAGGGGCTCGGGATTGCCGCGTGCGTCGCCGACGGGCAGGCGGCGGCGGACCGGCTGGTGGGTGCGCTGCGCCCGCGCGAGACACTGGGCGCATGACCGCCACCACCGCCAGCACCCCCTCGGCCCGCCAGATCAACGACACGATCCGTTACACGATGTGGTCGGTGTTCGCGCTGGCGGAGCCGCTCGGCACCGCCGACCGGGCGGCGATCTCCGCGGAGGTCGACGGCCTGCTGGCCGAGCTCGGGCGCGGCGACGTCGTCGTGCGTGGGGTCTACGACCTGTCCGGGGTGCGTGCCGACGCCGACCTGCTCGTGTGGTGGCATGCGCCGAACGCCGATGCCCTGCAGGATGCCTACAACCTGCTGCGGCGTACCGGGCTCGGGGCGCGGCTGCGCCCGGTGTGGTCGCAGCTGGCATTGCACCGGCCGGCGGAGTTCAACAAGGGTCACGTGCCGGCGTTCATGGCCGGCGAGCAGGCGCGGGAGTGGGTCTGCGTCTACCCCTTCGTGCGGTCGTATGAGTGGTACCTGCTGCCGGAGTCCGAGCGCCGCGACATGCTGGTGGAGCACGGCAAGCTGGCCCGTGGATATCCCGATGTCCGGGCCAACACCGTGTCGTCGTTTGCCCTCGGCGACTACGAGTGGCTGCTGGCCTTCGAGGCCGACGAGCTGCACCGCATCGTGGACCTGATGCGCGACCTGCGTGCCAGCGGCGCGCGCCGCCATGTGCGCGAGGAGGTGCCCTTCTACACCGGTCGGCGCCGCCCGGTCGCGGACCTGGTCGCCGACCTCCCCTGACCCGCCCCGACCCGCCCCGACCACGATCCGCGGATTCTGGTCGCACGATCCGCGGATTCTGGTCGGCGGTGCCTGCACGAAAGGTGGCGTGACATACCCCAGGGGGGTACACTTCGGAGGTCTCGCCGAGAGGAGCATCCATGTCCACCCTCACCCGCCAGGCCATCTCCGCCACGCTGCACTGTCTGACCGGCTGTGCCATCGGCGAGGTGCTCGGGATGGTGCTCGCAACCTGGTGGGGCTGGGGTGACGCGGCGTCAATCGTGCTGGCTGTCGCGCTGGCCTTCGTGTTCGGCTACGCCTTGAGTATGGCGCCGGTGTTGCGTGCAGGCGTCCCGTTGGGCGTTGCCTTCGGTGTCGTCCTGGCGGCCGACACCGTGTCGATCTCGGTCATGGAGATCGTCGACAACGCCGTGCTGTTGGTGGTCCCCGGCGCGATGTCGGCCGGCCTGGTGAGCGCGTTGTTCTGGGGTTCGCTTGCGTTCTCGTTGTTCGTCGCGTTCTGGGTGACCGTGCCGGTCAACCGCTGGCTCATCGCCCGCGGCAAGGGGCACGCGGTGAGCCACCAGTACATGCACGCGGGGCACGCGTAAGCCGCCGAGCGGGCTAGTGGTTGTCGGGCTCGAGCGTCAACGCGACGCTGTTGATGCAGTAGCGCTGGTCGGTCGGGGTGCCGTATCCCTCGCCGTCGAAGACATGGCCCAGGTGAGAGTCGCACGTGGCACAGCGCACCTCGGTACGGACGCCGCCGAAGGAGCGGTCCTCGATGTAGTTCACGGCGTCGCCGGCCAGCGGTGCGAAGAACGACGGCCAGCCGCAGTGCGAGTCGAACTTGGTGTCGGAGCGGAACAGCTCGCTCCCGCAGGCCCGGCATCGATAGACACCGGCGGTCTTGGTGTCGACGT
>JACCVL010000176.1 GCA_013698185.1 Nocardioidaceae bacterium | reverse complement strand
TGTTGGCTGGGAGTTCTGCCTTATCCTGGCTGGTATGGCGAGGCTGCAGGGCCCGGTGCACGTAGTCAGAGTCACCAAGCGGGGCTACGTGGACAAGCAGGGCCAGCGACGCGACTACGAGTCGGCGTACCTGCGGCGCACGTTCCGCGACGGCGGCAAGGTCCGCAACGAGACGGTGGCCAACCTGTCCGCGCTGCCCTCCCACGTGGTCGGGTGGATCGAGGCCGGGCTCAAGGGAGAGCAGCTGGTGCCCGCCGGCCAAGGGCTGGAGGTCATTCGGTCTCTGCCGCATGGGCACGTCGCTGCGGTGCACGCCCAAGCGGTGGCGTTGGGTCTGCCGGCGCTGCTGGGTCCGGCCGGCCGGCAGCGGGATCTGGCGCTGGCGTTGGTGATCGCCCGGGTGGTGCACCCCGGCTCGAAGCTGGCGACCACCTCGTGGTGGGCCGACACCACCCTCGGCGTCGACCTCGGGGTCGCCGACGCCTCCACCGACGAGGTGTATGCGGCGATGGACGCGCTGCTGGCCCGCCAGGACGCCATCGAGGCCGCCCTCGCGGCCCGCCACCTGGCCCGGGAGGCGAACCCGCCGCGGATGGCGCTGTTCGACCTGACCTCGGCGTGGGTGGAGGGCTCGCACTGCCCGCTGGCCAAGCGGGGGTACTCCCGGGACGGGAAGAAGGGCCGCGCGCAGATCGAGTACGGGCTGCTCACCGACCCGGCCGGCCGCCCGGTCGCGGTGCGGGTGTTCGCCGGCAACACCGCGGACCCGACCGCGTTCACCGAGGCCGTCGAGGTGGTGCGCGGCAAGTTCGGGCTGACCGACCTGGTGATGGTCGGGGACCGCGGGATGGTCACCGCCGCCCGCATCGACGCGCTGCGCGCGGCCGGGGACCTGGGCTGGCTGACCGCGCTGCGCGCCCCCCAGGTCGCGAAGCTGGCCGCGGAGGACGGGCCGCTGCAGCTGTCGCTGTTCGACGAGTTCGACCTGGCCGAGATCAGCCATCCCGACTACCCGGGTGAGCGGCTGGTGGCCTGCCGCAACCCGGCGCTCGCGGCGGAGCGGGCCCGCAAACGCCTCGAGCTGCTCGCGGCGACCGAGACCGCGCTGGCCCCGGTCCTGGCCGCCGTGCAGGCCGGCCGGTTGGTCGGCGCGGACCGGATCGGGCTCAAGGTCGGCAAGCTGGTCAACAAGTACCGGATGGCCAAGCACCTCGACGTCACCATCACCGACACCACCCTGGGCGTCACCCGCAAGCAGGATCAGATCGACGCCGAGGCGGGGTTGGACGGGATCTACGTGCTGGCCACCAACGTTTCCGCGGAAACGCTTTCCGCCCCCGGGGTGGTCAGCGCCTACAAGAACCTGGCGAACGTCGAACGCGACTTCCGCTCGATCAAGGTCGACGACCTGGACCTGCGCCCGATCCACCACCGCCTCGAAGACCGGGTCCGCGCCCACGTGCTGATCGCGATGCTGGGCGCCTACCTGGTCTGGCACCTGCGCCGCACCTGGGCCCCGCTGACCTTCACCGACCAAGCACCCCCCGAGCGGGACAACCCGGTCGCCCCAGCCCGGCGCTCAAAGGCGGCCGCCCGCAAGGCATCCCGCCAACAAGACGACCACGACCAACCGGTGCGGTCCTTCCGCGGACTGCTCACCCACCTGGGCACCCTGACCCGCAACGACATCCGCTACGGCACCGAGAAGAACGCGCCCGTCGTGCCCACCCTCGCCCTGCCCACCCCGACCCAGCGGCAAGCGTTCGAGCTCCTCGACCAGCCGGTCCCGCTCACCCTGAAGTAGACAGAACCGCGAACCCCAAAACGGTGAACCCCCTGGTCAACAGGGGTTCACCGTTTCAAGATCACGTAACTTCGGCCTATGGCAACCAGGCGGCCTCGAACTTGGTGGCGACGTCCTCACCCGGGTGCAGCTCAATCAAAGGTCGACCCTAGGGGTCGCGGTGGGAACACGGCAGCGGGTCAGGTTGCCGTCCCTGAGACGGGGCCGGGCTGACCTAGGCCGACGCGTCCCAGCCTCGCCCCATCGATGGTCTGACCGACGTCACCCCCTGAGGATCGGCCCGGATGGAGGATCCGCGCAGGGCGAAGAGGGCCGAGAGATCGCGTGCGGCTCTCGCGTCAGCCCGTGCCCCGGCGGGCTGGTGGGGCACTCGACGGGTCGTGTCCGATGTCGGAGACCTTGCCGTCACGATTGTGGCGGTGCTTCGACGTAGCCTCAGGGCACGGCAAGAACTCAACTCAGCGGGGGAAGCATGCTTGGTCGGCCCATGACCCTCGCGCTCGTCCTGTCGCTCGCAGCAGGACTGCTCGCGATGCCAAGCGCTGCACCGGCGGCTGCCGATGACACGGGTGAGACGAGGCTGCGGCAGCGCGGGCAGGTCATCAAGGTCGTCGACGGCGACACCATCGACGTCTGGCTGCGAAGCGGCCGGGAGCAGCGTGTCCGCCTACTCGGGATCGACACCCCCGAGGTGTACTTCGGCACCGAGTGCGGCGGCCCCGAGGCGTCCCGGTCCCTCAAGCAGCTCCTACCGGTGGGAACAGGTGTCCGGCTGGTATCCGACCCTACCCAGGACAGGGTCGACCGCTACGGCCGCATCCTGCGCTACGTCGTCAGGGTCCTCGACGGCCGCGACGTCGACCGCGCCCAGGTCCGGCGCGGCTGGGCGACCGTCTCCGATGTGACAGCTGTTATAGCCGATGGGCGGGTGTGCCGGAGCTGACTGGCGATGCGCTGGACGGCATGGTCGACCTCGGTCTTGCGCCATGCGGACGTCTCTGCGGCCCTTGCCAGCTGCACGACTGTCACGCCGATCTTGTGGCACGTCCGGTGCAGCGATGCCTGCGGCGAGAGCTCGACTTGGTCCGCGGGGCATGTTCCGTATGACGTCCCTGTGTGGGAATCTCACCGGGCTGTTACGGGACAATGCTGAAGCAGCACCGCCCGTGACCTGCGGCGTCCCGCTAGACGCTCGTAGGGTCCTTGCGGCGGTCGCAACACCGACCATGTGAGGGTGTTTATGGGGCTGCGTTTCAGACCGGATGGTCGCCGAGGTCGTGCAAACGTTCTGGGCGGCGATGCAGCGGGGTGAGGTCGAGGCCTCGAGGTGGAGGCGGAGGTCGTCGCGGGGGCGGACCGGTCGGATCTGGCACAGGCGTACCACGACTCCGCCCACCGCGGGTCGTAGAGCTGCTCGAGGACGGCGACGACGTCGGCGAGGCGCGCTGCGCGCCGGACATGTCGTTCACAGGGCGTTCAACACGTCGGCGATGCGCGGGACGACGACGACGGGTGTGTAGCGGGCGGCGGCCCGCTGCAGGTCGGCGGCCACGGCCTGCCGCCGGTCGGGATGCTCCAGGAAATAGGTCAGCCGTTCCTCCAGCTGGCCCTCCCCCAGGTCGTACAGCACGTCGGGATGTCCGCCCGTTATCTCCGGATAGCTGCCGAGGCGCGGCAGGATGCAGCAGGTGCCGGTGTGCATCGCCTCGAGCGTCGAGACGCCCAGGCTCTCGTGCGTCGCGGTCGAGACCTGCAACTCGGCCATCCACAACGCCCGGTAGTAGTCCGGCAGCGGCAGGTCGTTCCCCAGCACCACCTGCTCGGGGAAGTGCGCCGAGAGAGCCGCCACGGCCGCCCCGCCCGCCCGCGTCGGCGGGAAGCGGCGCGTGAACAGCACCTGCACGTCGTACCGCGGCAGGACCCGGCGCATCACGCGCACGAACAGCTCCGGGTTCTTGCTGGCGACCGGGGCATGGTTGAAGACGACCGTCGTGCGCGCCCAGCGCTCGTCCGTGCGGCACGCGTCGATGCGCTCGACGTCCAGCGGCAGGCCGACGACCTCGCACTTGGCGTCCAGGGACTTGGCCAGCGGCGCGTTGAAGGCGGAGATGGTGTCCCAAAGCGTTGCCCGAAGATAGTCCGAGACGAGGAAGACGCGGTCCAGGACGTGCAGGTTGGCCAGGTCGAGCAGCTCCATCCGGGGAT
>JACCVL010000120.1 GCA_013698185.1 Nocardioidaceae bacterium | reverse complement strand
CCGGCCGCGGTCGAGGCGGCACCGGCCGCACTTGCCGCCCCGGTGCGCAAGCGGCTGCCGAAGTCGCGGCCGTCGATCACCACGTCGTTCACCGTGGGCGGCGCCGAGGGCTACATGACCGCCGGGTCGTACCCCGACGACGGCCTCGGTGAAGTGTTCCTCAAGCTCGGCAAGCAGGGCTCCACGCTGGCGGGGGTGATGGACGCCTTCTCGATGGCGATCTCGATCTCGCTGCAGTACGGGGTGCCGCTGGAGACCTACGTCTCGAAGTTCACCAACATGAAGTTCGAGCCGGCCGGGATGACCGACGACCCGGACGTGCGGATGAGCCAGTCGATCATGGACTACATCTTCCGCCGGCTGGCGTTGGACCACCTGCCGTTCGAGCGGCGGGCGGCGCTGGGGATCTACTCCGCCGACGAACGCCGCCGTCAGCTGGAGACCGGCTCGTACGAGGAGGTCGCCGACGACGAGCTGCCCGAGGCGGAGTCGCTGCGGGGTGGCTCGCCAGCCGCGGCGGCAGTCGAAGCGGATGCGTCGGTGGAGGCCCCGAAGGTCGTGGCCGAGACGGCGAAGCCGGCGCCGGCGACCGCACACACCACCGCGGAGCTGATGGAGGAGATCACCGGATCGTCGGTGGACGCGCCGCTGTGCTTCACCTGCGGGACGAAGATGCGGCCAGCCGGGTCGTGCTTCGTGTGCGAGGGGTGCGGGAGCACGAGCGGCTGCAGCTGACGTCGCACAGGGGGAATGGCGCAGGGGGAAGGCCGCGGGGAGTCAGCGGTCGTCGAGACCGTCGAGCACGTAGGCCGCCACCACGGCGTACGCCAGGTGGGGGACCAGGTCGGTGAGCCAGGCGTCGGCGTTCCAGGACCGGGGGTCGGTGATCCCGAGTGCGGTCATGGGGCCGTTGCCGGCAATAAGCACGGTGGCCGCTGCGGCGGCGAAGGTCCCGATCGGCCCGGAGCGCCAGCCGGCCGCCCGTGCCGCCCCGAGCAACAGTCCGACCCCGATACCGGCCGCCAGCCCGGTCAACGGACCGAGCGCGTCGACGCGGTTGCTGCGGCTCTCGTTATCGCCCGGTATCTCGACGCCCGCACGGCTGGCGAGCGCTTCGACGGTGTCCCGCGGCGTGCTGCTTGCCGGTCGGGCGCGCACCGCCATGTCGAGGTAGGTGACCGCGTTCAGCGCGGTGGTCCCGGCCGCACCTGCCGCGGCACCGTACAGCAGACCGCGCAGAGCGCCGCTCACGCCGTCACCGATGCGTCGATCTGGGTGAGGATGTCGACATGCGTCTCCTTCATCGGGGGAGCGGCGTGGCTTACCACGGCGCGTGGCACCACTATGCAACACACTCCAACGAACGCAACCCTCCGCGAGTTGTCACCGCCCCACCGCGTGAGAGCGCCGTACCGCGGTGACAACTCGGAGGCGGGGGTGACCGGGCACCGTGCCCTCGACGCACCCGACGGGTCGACCTAGGTCAGCTGCCGCACCCGGTAGCTGCCGTCGTCGGACTGCTCGACCCGTACGCCGGCACCCTTGTCGATCGGGTCGACAATGACCCCGGTGAGGCCCAGCACCGCGGCCTCGTTCGTCGGGCTGTGCCCACACACCAGCGCCGCGCCGCCCTCGGGGATCCGGTCGAACACGCCACCGAGGGCCGCACCCAGCGTGGCGGACTCGGCGTCGACGAAAGCCGGCTCGACGTCGCGCATGCGGGCCAGCTCGCCGCTGCCCGCCTGCTGGTAGGCCTGCCGCCAACGGTCCTCGTGCTCGGAGCGGAGCCCCGGCTCCTGCTGGATCGGCGAGCTGTCGCCGAGTGCCTGCTGCCAGATCTCTACCGTCTGCGTCGCCCGCTGGGCACCGGAGGAGACGAACAGGTCGTACGGCGCGGTCAGCGTCGAGCCGATCTGGCGCGCCGCTTGGACGCCCTCGTCGCTGAGCTGGTCGCCGTCGTTGTCCGCGTGCCGCCGCAGCTCGACGGTCTTCATGTCAGCCTCCCTCGTCCTATGCGGTGCTGCGGACATCTTCGACCACAGCTTCGATCACAGCGTCGTCGCGCGCTGCCCGGACCTCCTCGCTCAGACGGGGGTGGCGAGCAGCTCCGACAGGTGCTCGTCGACCTCGGCCAGGTACGACTGTTCGAAGCCGAAGAGCCCGAGGTGTCCGGCGACGCTGAGCAGCACCCGCAGTTCGCTGGTGCAGAAGTCGTTGCGGATCATGAGTGCTCCTCCGTTCGTCGGCTGGTCAGGCCAGGTGGTGGACGCGCTGCAGGCCGTAGACCGGCGTGGGGATGCCCTCGCAGCGGGCCTTGAGCTGGAGAGCCAGGTAGAGCGAGTAGTGCCGCGACTGGTGCAGGTTGCCCCCGTGGAACCACAACGCCTCCTGCTGGGTGGGCTTCCACATGTTGCGCTGCTCGCCCTCCCACGGTCCCGGGTCTTTGGTGGTGTCCGAGCCGAGACCCCACACCTTGCCGACCGTGTCGGCGACCTCCTGGCTGATCAGGTCGGCGGCCCACCCGTTCATCGAGCCGTACCCGGTGGCGTAGACGACCAGGTCGGCGGGGAGCCGGGTGCCGTCGTCCAGCACCACCGCGTCCTCGGTCAGCTCGACCACCTGGCCGTGCACGAGCTTGACCTCACCGGAGGCGACCAGGTCCGCGGCACCCACATCGATGTAGTAGCCCGACCCGCGGCGCAGGTACTTCATGAACAGCCCCGACCCGTCGTCGCCCCAGTCGTGCAGGAAGCCGGCCTTCTCCAGGCGGTCGTAGAAGTCCTGGTCGCGCTCGCGCATCGCGTCGTATAGGGGGATCTGGAACTCGTGCATGATCCGGTAGGGGAGAGAGGCGAACACCATGTCGGCCTTCTCGGTCGTCATGCCGGACGCCACGGCCTCCTCGCTGTAGAGCGCGCTGAGACCGATCTCCATCAGCGAGTCCGAGCGCACGATGTGCGTCGAGGTGCGCTGCACCATCGTGACGTTGGTGCCCTTCTCCCACAGCGCTCCGCAGATATCGAACGAGGAGTTGTTGGAGCCGATGACCACGGCCCGCTTGGTGGCGTACATGTCGGGTCCGGGATGCGCAGAGGAGTGGTGCTGGTCGCCACGGAACCTCTCCGCCCCCGGGATGCTCGGGATGTTGGGCTTGCCGGACATGCCGGTGGCGAGCACCAGCTGCTTGGGCCTGAGCACGAGCGGCTGGCCCTCGCGCTCCACCTCGACGGTCCACTCCTTCGTGGTGTCGTCGTACGACGCGCTTTTGGCCTCGGTGCTCGGCCAGTAGTTGAGCTCCATCACCTTGGTGTAGGACTCGAGCCAGTCGGCGATCTTGTCCTTGGGTGCGAACACCGGCCAGTTGTCGGGGAACTTCAGGTACGGCAGGTGGTCGTACCAGACCGGGTCGTGCAGGCACAACGACTTGTAGCGGCTACGCCACTGGTCGCCCGGGCGGGCGCGCTTGTCGATGACGATCGTCGGTACGCCGAGCTGACGGAGCCGGGCGCTCAGCGCGATGCCGCCCTGGCCGCCGCCGACGACGAGCACGTAGGGCTGGGTGACGTACCCCAGCTCATTGGCCTCGCGCTCGCGCTGCTCCGCCCAGGTCTCGCGCTCGCGGTTCGCGCCGTGCTCGGCACCCATCGGCCGCCCGGTGCCCCGCGGCTCCTCGTGGCCGATGAGCTCGTAGAGCGTCGTCAGCAGGGTCCAGGCACCCTCCTCCCGCAGCCTCAGCACACCGCGTCCGCGGCCCACTGAGGTCTCGAACTCGATCCAGGCGGTGGTGACGCCGCCGGCCTCCTCCGGCGGCTCCGTGGCCACGAATCCGGAGGGCGCCACGCTGTCGAGGGTGTGCGAGAGCAGGTCGGCGACCCCCTCGCGGCCCTCGACAGTGACGAGGTTCCAGGTGAACGCAATGAGGTCGCGCCAGTAGCTGTCCTGGGCGAACATGCCCGCGGCCCGGTCGACGTCACGGGCAGCGAGGGCGGCCTCGAAGTCGGCGAGCCACTGCCGCACCCGGCCGCCGGGGCTGTCTGCGGGCTCGTCGGCCGGCTGCGGTCCCACCGAGGTGTCGAGCGTCTGGGTCATGGCGGATCCTCCTGGAGCCGTTCGGCGGGGTGGTGGCAGTACACACCAGGCGTTTGCGTTGCGACAGGGCTGCCGGGAGATTGCGGCGCTTGGCGCTTTGGCGCTGGGCGCTTGGCGCCGGCGACCGGAATGCCGGTGGACGACGTTCGGTTGGCGCCTGGCATGAGAGCTGCCCTAGTGACCGAGTTCGGAACACCCGACGTCGTCCACACCGGAGAGGTCGACGAGCCGATCGTCGGTCCCGACTCGGTGCTGATCGATGTTGCCGCCGCGAGTGTCAACCCCGTCGACTGGAAGATCGTCGGCGGCAACTTGCAGGGCGCGTTCCCGCACCACCTGCCGCTGGTCCCCGGCTGGGACGTCGCCGGGACCGTGCTCGCGGTCGGCCCCGCCGTCCGCGAGGTCGCTGTGGGTGACCGCGTTGCCGCGTATGACCGGGAGGACCACGTCCAGCACGGCACCTTCGCCGAGCGCACCGCGGTCCCGGTGCGCGCCGTGGCCCGGGTGCCCGACGGCCTCGAGCTCGTGCAGGCCGCCGCGCTGCCACTGGCTGGCCTCACCGCTGAGCAGTTGCTGGACGCGGCCACGGTGCGCGCGGGTGACACCGTCCTGGTGCACTCCGCCACCGGTGGGGTGGGCTCGTTCGCCACACAGCTCGCCCAGCACCGCGGGGCCCGGGTGATCGGGACGGCGAGCGAGGCCAACCACGACGTGCTGCGCGCCTGGGGCGCCCAGCCGGTGACGTACGGCGATGGATTGGTCGACCGGGTGCGCGCTCTTGCGCCCAGTGGCGTCGACGCCGTCATCGACCTGATCGGGGGTGACGCGCTCGCGGCCACTCCGCAGCTGCTGGCCGAGGGCGGCCGGCTCGCCGCGGTCACCGACCCCGAGGTGGTAGCTCAGGTCGGCGGGACCTACGTCTTCGTCCGGCCCGACGCCGACATGCTGGGGCGGCTGTTGACGCGGGTCGCCGACGGTTCGCTGCTCGTCGACATCGCCGAGACGTTCCCGCTGGACCGAGCCGGCGAGGCGTTGGCCCGCAGCGCCGAGGGCCACGTACGCGGCAAGGTGGTTGTCACCGTCTGAGGCCCCGCCCCGCCGGGGACGCGGTCAGGGCGGGGCTCGTCCGGTGAAGCGGCGGTGCCGGATCGGGGTGCGGGCGGGGTCCACGCTCGCCGGCGGCAGAAGCTCAGGGATGCCATCGGCCGCAACCTTGACACTCCAGCCGCCGGAATGGACCAGATGGTGGTGCCGGGCGCACAGCAGCGCGCCGCTGTCCAGGTCGGTGGTGCCTTGTGCCGACCAGGGGGTGCAGTGGTGCGCCTCGCACCACGCGGGCGCTAGGTAATTCTGACTACCGCCTATTCGATGGTGCCCGCGTCTCGGCGTGCAGCGTCGTGGACGGTCTAGGTCGAGACTGAGTTCGCCGGGGTGCTGGTCGCCTTGACCGTCGGGAGCGGCGTCAGGTGGTCGCGGCGTATGACCGAGCTGGTGATGAGCACGAGAGCCATCGCGCCGGTGCTGGGGGTTAGCAAGTCACAGATTGCCGAGGACGTGTCCAGAACTGGACACCTGCCTGACGATCACGAGATCACCGGCCGTGACGGCAGGGTCTACACCGTGCCACTACATGGCGGGGAGCCACAAGGTTTCTCGCCTCGGCTCTTGCCTGCTGATCGCGATGGGTGTAGGAACCAGGGTTATCACAGCGGAGGACTCATCGGGGGTTCCCGCTGGAAAGGAGACCTTCGTGAGGGGTCGACAAGCAATAGGAGCCGCGCTGGTGGTAGCGCTGGCGGCGGGAGCGGCATGGTTTGGCATCGGTGCCGCTACCGCGGGCAGTCAGCAAGTGGCGGCTGGTAGCGATCGGGTGGAGTTTCGGGGTTGGCCGGGCAGGCCTGTGGACTCGATGGCGCAGGCGCAA
>JACCVL010000006.1 GCA_013698185.1 Nocardioidaceae bacterium | reverse complement strand
GCCGAGCACGACGCGTACCGGGGTGCAGCCGGCGGCGAGCAGCCGCCGGGTGCTGCTGGCCACCCAGGCCCGCCCGTCGCTACCACGGACCAGCGCCTTCGGGCCGCCCATCCGCCGACCAGCCCCCGCAGCGAGCAGCAGGCCCGCAACCGGTGTCCTCACCCGCCCAGGGTCGCACCCGCCGGCCCGCTGCGACTGTTCGAACGTCGTGGCCCGATCACGGCCTCCAGCCGCGACGGCTCAGCCGGCTGGCCAGCTGGCGCCTCGCCGACCAGCAGCGCCTCGAACTGGTCCGCCGGCATGGGGGGGGCGGCCAGGTAGCCCTGGAAGTACTCGCAGCCGATCGCGGTGACGGCGTCGCGCTGCGCCTGGGTCTCGACACCCTCGGCGACCACGCTCAGCCCCAGCTCGTGGGACAGGTCGGCCACGGCCGTCACGATGGCCGTTGCGGCCGGGTCGCGACCCAGCTCGGCGACGAAGCCCTGGTCGATCTTGACGATGTCGACGGGCAAGATCTGCAGATACTGCAGCGAGGAGTACCCGGACCCGAAGTCGTCGAGCGCGATCCGCACGCCCAACGCCCTCAGCTCGTCCAACACCGTGGCGGCGCGTTCGCCGTCCCCGAGCAGGATCCCCTCCGTGATCTCGAGCACCAGCGCGGCCGGGTCAAGACCGGTCCGCTGCAGGACTCCTTCGACGACCTGGAGGAACCCGTAGGCCATCAGCTGGGTGCTGGAGACGTTGACCGCGATATGCAGCGGTTCGCCACGGTCGTTCCGACCGGATCCGGCTACAGCCAGCCATGCCTGCCGTTGCGCGCACGCGCGCTCCAGCACCCAGGCTCCGATCTCACCGAGCAGCCCGATCTCCTCCGCGATCGCCACCAGGTTGGCGGTGTCGATGATCCCGCGAGTCGGATGCGGCCACCGCAGCAGAGCCTCCGCTCCGGCCACCTGCCCGTCCCCGCTCGCCATGACGGGCTGGTAGTAGATCTCCAGGGCCTCGGCGTCGAGGGCGTCACGCAGGTCCACCCGCAGGTCGCTGTCGAACGGAGTCAGCTCGGCGCTGACGTCGTTGACCCGGTGCCGGTCACCACCGAGGCGCTTGGCCTGGTACATCGCCGCGTCGGCGTCTCGCATCAGCTGGCCGGGCAGGTACTGCCCGTGGCCGGCGAAGGCGATGCCGACACTGGCGGTGATGGTCAGCGACATGCTCGGCAGGATGAAGGGCTTGAGGAAGGCGTCACCGATCCGCTGCGCCAGCTGCACCGCATCCGATGGCGCGGCAAGGTCCTCGCACAACACGACGAACTCGTCACCGGCCAGTCGTGCCAGCGTGTCGGCCGGTCGCAGCAGGTGCGACAGTCGGTCCGCCACAGCCGTCAGCAGAAAGTCACCGGCCTGATGGCCGTGGTCGTCGTTGACCCACTTGAAGCGGTCGAGATCCACGAACAGGACCGCGACATCGGCTCCACTGCGCCTGCCTCGCGCCGCAGCGTGCTCCAAGCGCTCCTGCAGCAGCGCCCTGTTGGGCAGGCCCGTCAGCGGATCATGTAGAGATCTCTGCCGGTAACGGTCGGTGGTCTCCCGTGCCAACGCCCGGGCCTGGGCGTTCAGCAGGTAGACAGTTGTCACCTGGGCGAGCGTCTGCGCCGTCTTGAGCGCCCAGGGGTCCAGCTGCCCGGGTGCGTCTCGGTACAGGTCGAGCGCCCCGATCCTGCGGTCCTGGTGGCACAGCGGGAAGGTGAAGACCGCTCGGAGGCCGGCATCGAGTGCTGCCGGCGCGAACCGCGGGTAGCGCTGCTCCGCAGCCAGGTCCGCGATGGCCACTGGCCGGCCGGCGCGGTACGCCTCCAGGCAAGGGCCTTCGTCGAGCTCGGTCTGAAGCTCCTCGTAGCGTCGAGCCGAGGGATCCGATGCGGCGACGTAGTGGGGCACCCGGCCCGGCGAGATCAGCGTCACCCCCGCGGACGACACCTCGAGGAGCCCGACGATCCGGTGCACTAGTTCGTCGAGGATGCCCTGGATGGGGAAGTCCGTGACCAGGGTGTGGGCAAAGTCGCTGAGCATCGTCGCCAGCTCGGTGTCGCGGTTCATGGCAGCACCTGATCCAGGTCCCGGTTCGGCCCCCGCCCGCCGCTGACTACGCGACAATTCATCGGTCCACCTCCCCGTCCCAGGGTCCACATCTGTGTTCGATGGGCCACCGGGTCTGGGGCGGCGCTACTGCAAACTACCTACAGTGATATTACACGGACCGTCACATTTTGGTCTGCTCACCAATGAGTGACACCACACCTGCGCGGGCTCGTACGTCAGCCGACCCTGAGCGCCGCGGTCCGGATCGAGCCGTCGATCACCGCTGCGGCCACCGAGGACAGGGTCCGGCCGCGTCGGCGGGCATGGCTGCGCATCGCGGTGAACGCCTGCTCGATCTCGATCCCGGCGCGCGCCGCGAGGACACCCTTGGCCTGCTCGATCAGAACCCTGCTGTTCAGGGCGGCCTGGAGCTGCTCGGACAGCAGTTCGCGTTCTCGCACCGCGCGCTCCTGCAACAACCCGATCGTCGCCACGTCTGCCAGCGCCTGCCCCACGGACTCCTGCTCGGCGCCGAGTGCCACGTCGTCGACGCAGAACAGGTTGATGGCACCGATGACGTCG